>NZ_JBEXKG010000280.1:0-5547 GCF_040609555.1 Streptomyces sp. NPDC004658 | reverse complement strand
CCACCATGGGGACGAGGCCCGCCAGGCTCGCGTAGCCGACCCAGGCCGAGGAGTGGGTGATGTCGTAGCTCGCGCTCGTGCTGGGCGTGGTGCTGCTCGCCGTACCGGCCGGTGGCGCCCTCTGGTACGAGGACGCCCACGACGAGGCCGTGGAGCAGGCGCTCCTCGGCCGTCTGGAGCGCGCCGACGACCTGGTGGCCGCGGGCGGCCGTCAGTCCTTCGGCGCCGCCCGGTCCGACTACGGGACGGCCCTGGGGGTCTACCGCGACCTCGCCGTGCACCACACCGGTTCCCGTGCGGCCCGGCGGGTCCCCGACAGCCTGCGGACCTACTACACGACGGTCGGCGCGGCCTACGGCCACCAGGAGTACTGCGACGCCATAGAGCCGCTGAAGTACCTCCGCACCGTGCCGGACACGATGCCGCGGGAACAGCTCGGCTCGCTGGCGGGATGGCCCGACGACCGGCTCGCCACCGCCCTGTACGAGTGCGGCGCGCGGCACCTGGCGAGCGGCGACACGGACTGGGTCAACCGCTTCGGCGACCTGCTCGACACCTTCCCGCGGTCCGCGGCGGCGGCCAAGGTGGTGCCGGCCGTCGACGCGGCCGTGGCGACGGCGGAGAAGGCCGTCGGCGGGGACGAACCCTGCGCGGCCGTGGAGAAGTTGCGCGACCTCGACACCCGGATCACCGACCTGTCCAGGTCGGCCGGCGACACCGGCGGCCGACTGGCGAAGGCCGCGAGCCGCGCCGGCCGCAGCGGTGACGCGGGCGGGTACGCCTGCGGGGTCGACCAGTACAAGGACGGCGACTTCGACGCGGCGCAGAAGACCATGGAGCAGTTCGCCGCCGGCCACAAGCACGACAGGAACCGCGCCCGCGCCCAGAAGACCGCCATAGCCGCCGAGGTCGCCCAGACCCTCCCGGCGGCCGGCCGGAAGCTGCCCACCCTGGCCTCCGGCGGCAGCATCTCCGTCACGGTCAAGAACGACAGCCCGGACGACATCACCGTCCTCTACACCGGCCCGGTCACCGGCAGCTTCACCCTCAAGGGCTGCGGCCGCTGCAAGGCGTACACGTTGGCCGACACGGTCTTCTCCACCTTCAAGCCCTGCAACGACAGCAGCAAGAACTACCCGCAGCGCACCATCAGCCTTCCCGCCGGCACCACGTACTTCGTGCACAAGCCGAACGGCGACAGCACCGCGACCCCGGCCTCGGACACCGCCAAGCTCCGGCCCGGCTACATCTACACGGAGTGCGCCTATTCGACCCAGCGGCTGGGGTCCGGGTACTGACCGGCGGCCGGCGAGCGGCTGCCGCCGCGGGGCCGAGGGCACCCCGCGTCCGAGCGCCCGCCTCCCGGCCCGGACCCGCTCCTACAGCCCCTCGCCGAGCGCGGCGATCGCGGTCGGTCCGTGCCCGGCGGCCGTCAGCGGTGCCCGGACGTCCGCCTCCAGGTCGGGGACGTAACCGAACAGGACGTCCGCGGGGCCGGTCACCCGCACCTCCCCGAGCGCGGCGGGCAGCAGCAGGGTCCGGGCCCGGTCGAGCGGGCCGGTCCAGCCGTCGCAGGCGACGGTCACCGGGGCGCCGGCGTTGCTGAGCACCTGCGCCGTGGCGAACGAGCGGCTGATGCGAGCGCCGGCTCCCGCGGTCCAGCGTTCCAGGGCGAAGTACGGCCCGGCGCACAGGACCGTGCGCACCACCGTGTCCCCGGCCGGGACACTCAGCCCCGGCTGGAACGCCGGGCGCGGCTCCGGCCGCCACTCGTCCAGCAGCCGTTCGATGTTCTCCTTGCGCTCCCGCTCGTCCAGCGGCGCGCCGTCCTCCATCCGCCAGGGCATCGCGTGCTGCTGGATGTCGGAGGTCTGCTCGATCTCGTACACCAGGGTGCCCGGCCCGAAACTGTGCAGGGTTCCGCCCGGCACGTACACGGTCTGGCCGGCGCGCACCGGCAGCCGGCGCAGCACCGCGTCGAAGTCCTGCGCGAGCAGCGCCCGGCGCAGCCGCTCCCGGTCCACCCCTGGCCGCACGCCGACCAGGGCCGTCGCGCCGGGTACGGCGTCCAGCACATGCCACGCCTCGGTCTTGCCGTTCGGCTCGCCCTCCAGGCGGCGGGCGGTGGCGTCGTCGGCGTGCAGGTGCACGGGCAGCGCGCGCGTGCCGTCGATGAACTTGGTGAGCAGGGGGAAGCGCGGTCCGTGCGGGCGGTCGCCGAGCAGGCCGCCGGGATCCTCCGCCATCAGCTCCCGCAGCGACCTCCCCGCCGGCGGACCCTCGGTCACCGTGGCACCCTCCCCGTCGACGTCGCTGACCTCCCAGGTCTCGGCGACCGGGCCGGGCGGCAGTCCCGTCCGGCCCAGCCGGTCGGAAAGGACCCGGCCGCCGAACACATGCTGTTTGACGGGTGTGCTCAGGCGCAGCGGGGACCAGTTCACCGGTGCGCCCTCAGCCGGCCGCGTTGTCGACCCGCATCCGCACCTGTTCCTCCAGCCTGCGCAGGCTGCCGTCCAGGGCGTCGCACACCGCCCGCTCGCCCGGGTCGTGGCCCTCGTCGAAGAAGGACAGGTGCACGGTCACCTCGCTGGCTCCGCTGCCGATGCCGGCCACCTGGAGCCAGCCGGCGTAGCTGCCCTGCTCGCGGGTGCCCCACTCCAGGCGCATCTGGTCCGGCTCGGACCGCAGCAGGGCGGGTGTCTCCTCGCCGGAGCGGTCCTCGTGGACGGTCACGGCGGGTGGGTCCTGGACGTCCACGTGCAGTTCGCCGGGGAGCCAGGCGTCGAGCTGGGCGGTGTTGGCGGCCTGGTCGAAGACCTGCTCGGGCTGTGCGGGCATCGTGCGGGAACGTTCGTACTCGGCCATCGTGGTCTCGCCCCTCCGGTCGGAAGTCGTACCCCGACCGCGTGCCCCTTCCACGGCGACCGAAAAGCCCCGGCGGCAACCGGCCCCCCGGCTCCGGCTCCCGGGGCCCTCAGTCCCGGAAGGCGGGATACCCCGGCAGCGGTGCCGTCCGCCAGTCGCGGGCGGGGCCGTCCAGCAGCAGCTCCATGGTCCGGGCCAGCGCCGGGAACTCCGTGAGGGTGCTTGCCGTCTCCCAGCGGTGCCGCAGCAGCCGGCGCACCGTCGGGACCGGGCGCCGGGTCGGGTGCATCGGCCGGTCCTCGCCGGCATGGGGCAGCAGGTGCACCGTGCCGTGGACCGTCCAGAGCGCGACCGCGCGGCGCAGGCCCGCCTCCCACACCGCGTCCTCGGCCAGTTCCGGGTAGACGGCCACGACCTCGGTGCGGTAGGTCCGCTCCACCTGTTGGGCCAGGTCCGCGGGCAGCCGGAAGACGCACCAGCAGGTGGAGAAGGGCATCCGGCAGTAGGCCGCGGTCAGGAAGACCGACTGGAAGGTCGCGCTCTCGAAGTCGATCAGGCGCAGCCCGTCCTGCGTGAGCAGGGTGTTGTCCGGGCAGGTGTCGCCGGGCGTGAACGCCGGGTACCGGTCACCGCCCAGCGTGCCGATCCGCGCCAGCTCACCGGCCAGGTCCGGCGGCACCGCGACCCCCGACCGCGCGAGCAGCACGGGGAACTCGGCGGCGCACCGCTCGATCCACGGGTCGTCCGGCCCCGACGGCACCCCCTGGTCGAACCGGGCCGCCAACCGGGTGAACTCGGCGCGCCCGGCCACCGAGCCGGTACCCAGCCGGCCGAGCGCGCCGGCCCAGGCCAGCAGGCCGTCCGCCGCGGCCTTCGGGTCGTCGCCGAGCAGCACGTCCGCGAGCGTCGGCGCGGCTCCCAGGTCCTCCATCACCAGCAGCGGCGTGTCCGGGTCCACGCCCAGCAGGGCCGGCCCCGAGCCGAGGGAGAGCGCGGCGGCCTCCGAGGTGAAGGACCGCAGCGCGTCCGGTCCCCGGCCGAACGCCTTCACGATCACGGTGCCCCCTTCCGCTGTCCGGCAGCGCAGGACGGAGCTGCGACTGCTGCCGCCCAGGTCGACCGGGTCGGACAACTCGGTCCCCAGCAGCCCGCCGGCCGTTCGCACGATCGGATCCATCCCGGCATCCTGCCACCGTTCCCCGGCCCGCCGGCGCCCGTGGCCCAGCCGCCCGGGACGAGGGCCGTGCGGGCCGGTCCGGCCGTGTCGGTGAGGGCGGACCCGGCCCGGATGCGGGGCAGGTGGGCGTCCACGGTGGGGGAGGACGGGCCCGTGAGGAGGGCCGTCCGGGGGAGGCGGGTGCGGTGGGCGGTGGTGTGGCGGAGTCGCTTCCCGCGTGCGGCCCATGTGGCGGGCCGTCCGGGGACGGGTGCGGTCGGCGGTGGCGTGCCGCGGCGCCTGTCGCGCGCGGGCGACGACTCGGGGGCGTCCGTTCAGGGGGATCCGCCCGCGCGTCCGGCCCGGGCGCTCCCCGCTCACCCCACGGCCGCGCGCGCCGTCCGCTCCACCAGGGACACGCCGTCGCTCATGGAGGCGCTGCCGTCCGACAGCACCGCGACGAGGTACCGGTGCCCCTTCACGGTGACCTGGCCGACGCTGTTGACATCCCACAGGCCCGTCGTGTCGCGCTGGAGCCAGCCGTTCTTCAGGGTCTTCCGGGACCCGTCGGTGCCGGCCGCCGGGACGCCCCAGGTCTGCTCCGGTACGACCCGGCTCATCAGGGTGCGGATGTAGGCCCGGGAGTCGGCGTCGAGTCCGCCGGAGCCCGTGCGGACCGTCGCGCCGGTGTCGAACACGGCCCGCAGCAGCCGTATCTGGTCGCGCGCGGTCGTCCGGGTCAGCCCCCACTTGGCACCGGGTCCGCCCGTGGTCGCGGTCAGCCCCAGGCGCTTGTTGGCCGCCGCCAGCCCGGGGGCCCGGCCGATCTGCCGCCACAGGGCGTTGGCCGCCGCGTTGTCGCTGCGCCGGATCATCGGCTCGGCGCGCTCGCGCTCTCGCGCGGTGAGCCGGCGTCCCTCGTCCTGTGCCTGGAGCAGCAGTGCCGCGAGGATGTCGACCTTCACGATGCTCGCGGTGTCGTACGCCCTGTCCTGGCCGTGGACCACGGGGGTGCGGTCGGTGCCGTCCAGGTCGAGCACGGCCGCCGTGGCCTGCGCCGAGGCGGCCGCGGCCGGGGTGGGGTGCAGGAGCCCGGTGGCGAGGAGGGCGGTCGCCGAGGCCGCGAGGGCGCAGGCCTTGGCGCGTGCTGTGCGGGACAGGCGGGAGGACATGGGTCACGAACGTAGACAACGCCGGCGCCTTGCGGCGTGGCGTCCGTCACCTCTGGGCCCGTTCGGAGCGGATTGTGAGAAGAGCCACCGATGGGGCGCATTCTTCCGGCCGGGTCACCGGGGCGGCGGCGTGGGTGCGCGGCCGTGCGTGCTCCTCCGCTTATCGTCGGCCCGACACCGACATCCGGAGTGAAGATGGACAAAGCGGATGAACTGGTTGGTGTGACGGAGGGCGTGGCGGCCGCACCCCGCCCCGGTCCGCCCGCGCGCCGCGGCCGGGCGTGGCCCTTCCGTGCCGGCCCCAGGCACGGGCCGGCACCCCGTACCCACCCCCCGCCGCGGCCCCACCGAGCC
>NZ_JBEXKG010000279.1:0-5552 GCF_040609555.1 Streptomyces sp. NPDC004658 | reverse complement strand
CGCCCGCGAGATCTACCACGTCCTGACCACCACGAACGCCACCGCAGCGGCCCCGACTCACCTCACAACCGCTGCTTGACATCCATAAGAGCATCACCCTTGATACAAAGCGTCTGGCCAGCGACCTCGGCTCGGTTGAACCGGGATCGCTGCCTAGTAGCGGGCGCGGCGGTACTCGTGCCTCTGCCTGTTCGTGATCCGGCGACTCCGGATGCGCTGCAGCCACTGCGGTGTGAAGGCGTCACTGAGGGAGTTCGCAGGGTTAGTCACGAACCGGAAAAGTGAGAGAAAGACGTACGGGACAACCGCAGCGAAGATGACGAGCCGGGCCAAGTCCATGGCAATCTCCTTTCCAACTGAGGTGTGCAGAAGCTAGCGCGGCCCGCTGACATGCTCGGCCGACACAGGCCCTTGCGCTGGGGGACGAAGGCCTGCTGGCACCGTGCCGTCCCGGGTCCCCCCCGCCGGCTGGTGTTGCCGGGGGCGGCAACGCCCTGGGAGCCCGCAGGGCGGGTGTTGGTCATCCGCGTCACGGGGGCGGCCTGGCGGTGATACTGCGGTGAGGTGATCCGAGCGGGGGCGCGAGGAACAGGTGACGCAGGCCGTGATCCGGCACCCGGCGCTGACCAACGTGCCCTGGCCGGTGATCGGCGTACGGGTACGCCGCGAGGGCCACAGGCCGCGGGCGGCCTCCTGACTCTTGGCCCCGCACGCGGTGCTCCAGGACGTCCTGCTGCCCTGCACCTGACCAACGTGGAGGAGAACGCTTGCCCGTCGCCCCCCGCCCCGGCACCGCCCGCCGCCGGGCACCGGCCTGTGCGCCCCGGCCCGCGCCGCGCCATCCGTTCCGCCGCCCTCGCCGACTGCCTTGTCCACGCCGGGCCGCGTCCCGCTGTCCGGCCCGGCGGCCCAAGATCGTCGCGGCGCCGCTCGGTGTTCCGGCTTCCTGCCCGCGCACTCTGCCAGCGCGTGGTTCCGGTCAGTGCTGTCGTTGCCGTCGAGTTTCGGCCTGGGAGTGGATGTCGTGAGTGATGACGGAATCCGTCTGGTGCGTGCGGATGCAGACCTGCCGAGGCTGGTTTGGGAGTTGCGCACCAGGGAGGCGGTGGTCGGATATCTGGAAGCACTGGACGGGGACTCGGTGTGGGTGTGCCACATCGGCGTCGATCCGCAGTACCGGGGGCGCGGGTACGCTACCCGCCTGCTGCAGGCCGTTCTGGCGTTCCGTGCTGATGCACCAATCGGCCTGGCCGCAGCGCCCTTTCCCTCCTGGCGCGAGCCGGGGCTCACGCACGACGGACTGCGCGCCTGGTACGTCCGCCATGGGTTCCATCCCGAGCCTCGCCGCGAGGACCCCTACCGAATGATCCGTCTCCCGGCGTCCTGCTGAGACGGTCGCTGTATCAGGGGAGCGGCCGGATCAAGCCTCCAGCATGGCCTCGGGCGCCGTGGCGAGTGCGCGGCAGCGGGTGGCCACCGCCTGCGGACCGATTGCAGCCAGTGCCCACAGGGCGCTGATCCGGCGGCTGGTGGACCAGATCCCGGTCGCCGGCGGCCGGAACGGGAGCACGGCGATGTCCTGTGCCTCGAACGGGGCAGGGTCGAGGTAGGTCATGCCGCCCGTCCCGCACAGGTACACGCGGGCACCGGTCGCGGCGGCCAGGTCGGCGAGCCGCTGGGAGCGGCCCGGCCGGGCGGGCACATCGCTGCTGGACAGGATCTGCCCGCGCCAGCCGAGCAGGTCCAGCAGGAGACGGGTGGACGTCTGGGCGACGGTCGCGGTCCGTTCGGTGGCGAAGGCTTCCAGCACCGGAGCCAGGGCCTGGGCGAGGGCCGGCCAGTGGGGGCTGCTCCCGTAGTGCTGGCGCACCATGCCCTCGGTCCTGCGGCGGGCGAGAGCCGCATCGTCGATCAGCGCGTCCCGGATGAGGGTGGAGCGCCCGCTGGGCAGGCGGGTGGGGATGGTCAGCCACCGCTGGCGGGCCGGGTCGTCGAGGTCGGCGAGACGGGCCCTGTGCTGGTAGTCGCGGCGGGTGAATTGGACGTCGTCCAGGACGACCCAGTAGTCCGCTGCGAACAGCTTGGCCAGTGTGCTCAGCCGGGGAAACAGGTTCGGCTGGTGAATCGCGCACAGCCCGCCCAGCTCGGGCAGCTCACGAGATGAGGCGGCTGGTGAAGCCGTCGTGGATGAGGGACTCGTACGCGGCATGCACGTCCTCCGGGACCTCCTGGGCGATGGCGAAGCCGAGCTTCGGATACTCGATGACCCGCTGGAGGTCGCCGACGAGCATGTCCAGCACGAGCTTCTCGTCGCCGATGGACTTCAGGTAGTCGTCGAACTCCAGCGGCTCCGACGCGCACCGGATGTCGACGTCGGGCCACAGCTTGCGGGCGGTCGCGAACGACCGCCGTTCCATGTAGGGCTTGGAGACCAGCAGCACCGTCGCGGGGCGGACGCCGGCGGCGGCGAGGACCTCGCGGGCGAGGGTGATGTTCTGCCCGGTGTTCGCCGCGTTCGGCTCGAGCAGGATCGCCTCGGCGGGCACGCCGAGCTCGATGGCGTGCTCGCGGAAGTGGACGGCCTCACCCCGGGGGAAGACCTTGGCGGTAGTGGGGCTGTTGCCGCCGGTGAACACCAGGGTCGGAAAGAACCCGGAGTGGTAGAGCTCGGCGGAGTGCGTGGCGACACCGAGGTCGTGGCTGCCCAGTCCGATCGCCGCGTCGGCGGGCCGCAGATCGTGGTGCATCTGGTGGTAGTCCCAGATCAGCTTGGCCCGGCGCCACTGGTCCTCGGTGATGGCCTGCTGGTCGTTGCTCACGCGTGTGTTCTCCCTGGTCACCGTTGCCGGGGGCCGGCTGGCCCCTCGCTCATGGCCTTGATGCCCTCGATGCTGCGCAGTTGGTGCACGAGTCCGTACTGCGCGGCCTGCCTGGCGGCCTGGTCGAGGACGAGGTGTCCATCATCCCGGGTCGCCGGATCGGAGAGCAGGATGTGGCCATGAGCGGTGTCCAGTCGCACGCGTTGCATCGGTGACTCGACGGTGCCGCTGCTGCGGGCGATGTCGATGAAGTGCAGGGCCTGGGTGAGGTCGCCGGCGCCGCGTCGGGCGAGGGCGAGTTTCTGGTGGGCCACCGACCAGTCGTCCGGCTCGGTCAGATCTTCGAAGTCCCGGGTGGCGGCCTGCATGACGCGGGTTGCGTAGTCGTGCTGGCCGTCCTTGCTCAGTGAGGTGCCAACCCACAGCTTCGCGCGGGCGCGGTCGCGGCGGGAGAGCCGGTCGTCGACGGCGAGGGTTTCGTAGTGGTGGGCGGCGAGCTCCAGCTTGCCGGACATCTCGGTGACGACCGCGAGGGAGAGGTCGAGCTGGGCGACGCGGCGAGGGATGTCGAGCTGGGTGAAGATGGCGCGGGCATCGGCGTAGGAGCGGCGGGCGGAGAGCGGGCCGAGCACGGCGCCCTGGTCACGCTTGAGGTCGCCGAGCAGAGCGGTGGACCGGGCGAAGAGATACAGGCCCTTCTCGTCCAGCTCGGACGCCTTGAACCTGGTGAGCCACCGGTTCAGGAGGCTGTGGGCGAAGGTGAAGTTCTGCCGGGACAAGGCGACCACGACGCGGTCGAGATCGTCGGCCCAGCTCTCATACTCCCAGGCTCTGGGACCGCAGGCGGTGACACGCGGCCGGCCGGAGCTCGGTCCGGTGCTGGTCAGTTCGGACAGGATCGTCTCGAAGCGCAGGTGGACGGCGGCGTCCGCGCGGCTGAGGGCGGTGTCCAAGATGGCCTGGGTGTCGGGGCGGGGCTCGGTGTTGGCGAGCTTGCTCTCCCACTTGGACACGCTCGCGACGGCCAGGCCGAGGTGCTGGGCGAAGGCCCGCACGCTCAGTCGCAGAGCCCCCCGCAGGGCCTTGGCCTCCAGGCCGGTCCAGTGGTGCACCGTCGCCACGCGTCGTCAACTCTCTTCCACCCGTCATCGAAGCACGGTCCGTGCAGCCGGCGGGACGGAAGTGGAACGGAAGTAGAACGCCGGGTGGTTGGCGACGAGTTGGGCAGCGGTCACGCTCGGAGCGTCACTACTCTGTCGAGCCTCTTGGACGGTCCCCAGCATGGAACCCCTCACCGAGCAGCGCCAGGTCAACGGCCCGGTCGTTTACGGCCTTCTGCGGCTGGTGCGGGTCTCCCCGGCACGGCAGGACGCACTGGTCGGCTCGCTCGCCGAGTACTGCCGCAGCCACGAACTGCAGCTGTCCGGCGTCTTCACCGACCGGGACACGGCTGCGGGCGCCGCGTCGGCCGCGTTCACCGGGCTGCTGGACGTGCTCGCGCTGCCGGGCGTCTACGGCGTGATCGCCCCGGCCATGTCACACCTGGGACCGAAGGCCATAGCCGCCGAACGCAGGCGGCGGATCGAGGCGGCCGGCTCACGGCTGCTACTGGTCCGCAAGCCCCGGACCACCCACCACCCCACCTCCCGCACCGGTCCCGTCCGCCACCGCCACCCCGGCACCACCCGCGTCCTGGACGCCGAGTCATGAGGACCACGATGGCCCTGACGACCCAACAATTCTTCGAGGCCCGCCCCGAGTCGATCAGCCAGGCGAGATCCTTCACCTCCGAGGCCCTGACCGACTGGGGCCTGCCGGACCGCGTCGAAGACATCCGGCTCTGCGTCTCCGAACTCGCCACCAACGCCATGGTCCACGGCACCGTTCCCGGACACGGCTTCCTCGTCAAGCTCGACGCCGAGGAGGAAACCGTGCGCATCGAAGTGCACGACAGCCGCCGCCGGTATCCCCAGGCCCGACAGGCCGCCGACACCGACACCTCCGGACGCGGCCTGATCCTGGTGGACGCGCTCGCCGACGGCTGGGGAGTTCAGGACCGCACCCCGTCCGGAAAGATCGTCTGGTGCTGCTTCAAGGCCGCGGGAGGCACGACAGCATGAGTGTCCTGCTCACGCCGCCCGCCCCTGATCTGCGGCTACTGGTGTCCCTTGCCGCCTGGACCTGGGCCGACACCCGCCCGGACGGGCATGAGGCCGCGCACATCCTGATCACCCGCGCTCCCGCCCTGACCGGCTCGGGCACCACCGAGACGGCCGAGGCCGGGATGCGGCGGCTGTCCGCCAGCCTGGGAGGCCTGGCTGGTGCCCGGGAAGTCGTTCCGGAGCTGGAGCGCTGCCTGCAGATCTTTGGCGACCAGGTGCTGCTGCACGTGCCCGGCGTATCCCGCCGCCTCCGGCTACCCACCCGCCAGCCCTGGACCGAACTGGTCGCACGCAACGCAGAGGCGGTCCTGATTCTGGGACTGGACCCGCTGCCGCAGACTGCCGACGCCGCGCGGATCGACGCCTACCTGGATGCCACGCTCGCCACTGACCGGCTGCTCTTCGGCCGCGTCCGAACCCGCTGAATCCATCAGCCTGACCGCCCGGACGCAAGCAGCGCCGGCGGACCGCAGGTAGTTGCCGCGGCCTCGCCGACGGGGCTGTTCGAGGCTCAGGCTCGGGTGTGCGTGGTGCTGGAGCCTCTGCCCGAAGAGGCCGGGACGTCCCATGT
>NZ_JBEXKG010000278.1:0-5587 GCF_040609555.1 Streptomyces sp. NPDC004658 | reverse complement strand
CGCGTTCCACTTCTGGTTGGCGCCGCCGGTGCAGCTCCAGATCTGTATCCGGGTGCCGTTGGCGGAGTTGTTGTCGGTGACGTCCAGGCACTTGTCCCTCCTCGGCCACGGCACGGGCGCGGGGGAACGGCTCCTCGCCGTCACGTTCAACGATCTGGCCGTCACCGGCCGCGAGGCCGAACTGGAACGCGCCGGCGCCCTGGCCGCCAATCCCCGGCTGCACCACGTCGTCGTCACCGGCGGAGAGGAGACGCTGCCGTACGCCGACCTCGACGGCCCGTTGACCGACGAACCCGGCCCCTCCCTGGTCCAGGCGGCCCGGCACCGCGCGCGGCTGGCCGCCGGCAGCGCCGACCACTTCACCGGTCACGGCGCCCGCCAGGTCCTGGACGCCCACCCCGCCCGCCTCGCCGACCTCCTGGTGGACCGCAAGCGGCGCCACCTGGTCCGGCCGGTCGCCGCGCTCGCCCGCGCGGACGGCTCCGTGATGGTCCCCGCGCGCGTGTACAGCGCGGCCCGGCGCCTGGCCCGCACCCCCTACCGGGCGGGCCTGGAGGTGCTGGCCGAGCGGCTGATGCGGCGCCGCTTCGACGAGCCCAAGGGGGCGGTCGGCGCGTCCCTCGCCGCGCTGGCCTGGGCGAGACCCGGACCCGCCGCCCGGTGGCTGACGGGGGAGGCGCTGGCTGAAGTATCGGTTCTGCTCCAGGCGGAGGCGGACCGCTCCGCCACCGGCGCGCAACGCCCCGGCGACTACCGCGCGCGTGCGGCACTCGCCCGGCACGCCGCCGACCTCCGCGTCCTGGAACAGGCCGCGGAGATCCGCTCCCAGCGGCTGCACGCGCCGTTCCTCGACAACCAGGTCGTGCGCGCCTGCCGTGACCTCCCCGAGGCCCTGCGCGTCCAGCCCGGCGCCCGCGCCGCCATCCTGCGGACGGTCCTGGAGGGCGCCGGCGTCACCGACCTCCCGCCCGGCTGGGGGGCGCCCTCCCACGCGTCCTCGGCGGCAGCGGCGCGCGTCGGACTGCGCGCGGCCACCGACCCTCTCCTCGACCTCTTCTCCACGCCGCTGCTGGCCGACGCGGGCCTGGTGGAGGCGCGTGTCGTCCGCAAGGCGCTGCGCTCCGCCGCGGCGGGCGAGGCGCTCCCCCTGGACGGCCTGGCCGACCTCGTCTCCCTCGAACTGTGGCTCCGCCGCCTCCTCTCCCGCCGCGGCACCTGCTGGACGGGCACCCCGACCCGCTCCCGCGCCGTCCCTTCGGGGATCCAGCCGAGGCGCAGCGCGCTCGCGCCGGGGGTGTGAGCGGTGGGGGCTGAGCCGGTGGTGTGCCCGCGGGCCGCGGTGGGCTGATCGCGCAGTTCGCCGCGCCCCTGCGGGGCGCGTCCGAGTCCCCCGGGAACCGAAAACCCGTGCCCCATCCCGTACCCCCCGCCACAATGACCAGGTGCGGTACAGAATCCTGGGCGTGACCCGAGCGGCGGACGACCAGGGCGCCCCCGTACCCATCGGCGGCCAACGCCTCCGCACACTCCTCACCGCCCTGGCCCTCCGCCCCGGCCGCACCACGGCCCCCCACACCCTCGTCGAGGAGATCTGGGCGGACGACCCGCCCCAGGACGCCCCCGCCGCCCTCCAGGCCCTCGTCGGCCGCCTCCGCCGCACCCTCGGCCGGCACACCGTCGCCTCCACCCCGGGCGGCTACCTCCTCCAGGCGACCGAGGACGACGTCGACCTCCACGTCTTCGAGCGCCTCGCCCACGCCGGCAGCCGGGCCCTCACCGCCGGCGATCCGGCCACCGCCCACCGCACCCTCACCCAGGCCCTCGCCCTCTGGTACGGCCCCGCCCTCGCCGACCTCCCCGACCGCACCGCCGCCGCCCGCACCGAGGCCCTGCGCCTGGAGGCGACCCGCGCCCGCGCCGCCGCGGCCCTGGCCCTCGGCCGCGCCCAGGAGGCCGTACCGGAGCTGCGGGAACTGACCACCGCCCACCCCTACGACGAGCCCCTGCACGCCCTCCTCATCCGCGCCCTGCGCGACACGGGCCGGCCGGCCGACGCCCTCGCCGCCTACGAGTCCGCCCGCCGCACCCTCGCCGACTCCCTCGGCACCGACCCGGGCCCGGAACTCCGCGCCCTGCACGCCTCTTTGCTGAAGCAGGAGCCCCTGGACACCGCCGAGTCCCCGGGCTCCCCCAAGTCCCCGGGCGCCCCCGGCTTCCTGAACACCCCCGAGACCCGGGAAGCCCCCGCGTCCCCGGCGCACCCCGCACACCCCACGCCCCCGGCGCACGCCGCACACCCCGCGCCCCCGCGACTGCCCGAGCGCACCGGCAATCTGCGCCCCCGCCTGACCTCCTTCGTCGGGCGGGAACCCGAGCTCGACGCCCTTCGATCCGAACTGCACAGGGCCCGCCTGGTCACGCTGACCGGACCGGGCGGCTCGGGAAAGACCCGCCTCGCCGAGGAGGCCGCCGCACCGCTCCCCTCGGCCTGGCTGGTGGAGCTCGCCCCGCTCGACCGGCCCGAGGCGGTGCCCGGCGCGGTGGTCAGCGCGCTCGGCCTGCGCGAGACCGCGCTGCTGACCAACGAGCTGGCGACCCCGCAGGCCGACCCCACGGCCCTGCTGATCGAGTACTGCGCCCCGCGCAGCCTGCTGCTGATCCTTGACAACTGCGAGCATGTCGTCGGCGCGGCGGCCGCCCTCGCCGAGACCCTCCTCACCCACTGCCCGGGGCTCACGGTCCTCGCGACCAGCCGCGAACCCCTGGGCGTCCCCGGTGAGTCGGTGCGCCCGGTCGAGCCCCTCGTCCCGGAGCAGGCGCACCGCCTCTTCGCCGAGCGCGCGAGGGCCGTCCGTCCCGACGCCGACGCGGTGCTCGGCGACACGGAGGCCGTGGCGGAGATCTGCCGCCGTCTGGACGGGCTGCCGCTGGCCATCGAGCTGGCCGCGGCCCGGCTCAGGCTGCTGACCCCGCGCCAGATCGCCGACCGTCTGGACGACCGCTTCCGCCTGCTCACCTCCGGGAGCCGCACGGTCCTGCCCCGCCAGCAGACCCTGCGCGCGGTCGTCGACTGGTCCTGGGAACTGCTGGACGAACGGGAGCGGACGGTCCTGCGCGAGGTGTCGGTGTTCGCCGGCGGCTGGGACCTCGCGGCGGCCGAGGCCGTGTGCACCGGCCCGGCCGCGGACCTGATCGGCGCGCTGGTCGACAAGTCCCTGGTGGTCGCCGCCCCGCACGACCCGGACGGCACCGGTACCGGCAGCGCCATGCGGTACCGCCTGCTGGAGACCATCCACGAGTACGCCACCGAGCGCGCGGCCGAGGTCCCCGGGCTGCGCGCGGCGGCCGAGCGACGCCACCGCGCGTGGGTGCGGGCGCTGGTGCGGGAGGCCGAGCCGCGGCTGCGGTCGGCGGACCAGCTGCCCTGGATCGCCCGCCTGGAGACCGAGCTGGACAACATCCGCGCGGCCCTGGACCGCGCGGTCCGCGCGGGGGACGAGGCGGAGGCGGGCGCCATCGTCCTGGCCACCGGCTGGTTCTGGTGGCTGCGCAACCACCGTCAGGAGGCGGTGGCCTGGGTGCGGCTGGTGCTCCGCCTGGGCGTCGCCCTGGACACCCTGCCCGCGGGCGCGCCGGCCGAGGAGGTACGGGCCCGGACGGAGACCGCCGACCCGGTGGGCGCCTTCCTGGCCGCCCCCGACGGCCAGGCCGGGCATCCGCTGCGCGAACTGCGGATGGACCTGCGCATGCTGGACCTGTTCCTCACCGCCGAGGCGGGCACGGAGAAGCTCGCGGCCGACGAGCGGGCCCGGGAGTACCTCGCGCGCGTGCGGGCGGCCTACGAGGGCGGGGGGCCGCGCGCCGCCCGGCTCCCGGGCATCGTCTGGCCGCTGACCTCCTACTACCTGGGCGGTCCGACGGACATCCGCCCGCTGATGACGGAGTGCGTCGACAACTGCCGCCGCCACGGCGGCGACTGGGAGCTCGGGGTCGCCCTGATGTACCGCGCCCACGTGGCCGTCGACTCCCCGGGCAACCTGCGGGGCGTCGACGAGGACCTGGCCGAGCTGCGGACGCTCACCCGGCGCGTCGGCGACCGCTGGATGCGGGCGCAGGTGTGCAGCGCGGCAGGCGAGGCGGCCATGGCGCGCGGCAGGTACGACGAGGCGCGCGGCGAGTACGAGGAAGCGCTGCGGCTCGCCTACGAGGTGGGCGCCCACGCCGAGTCGCCGTTCCTGATCGCCCGGCTCGCCGAGATCTCCTACCGCTCCGGCGACCGGGAGGCCGCGCTGGCCGCGCTGGAGGAGGCGGGAACGGCAGCCGACCGGTACGCGGTACCGGAGTCCCGGGCCTTCGTGCTGCTCCTGCGCGCCCACATCGCCCTGCACGACGGCCGGCACGCCCGCGCCCGCGAGCTGTACGAGGCGACCCGGGCGGCGATCCGGGACGGCACCCCGCCCCCGCAGTTCGTGGCGGCCCAGCGGATGGTCGAGGCTCTGCTCGCGGCCGGCGAGTCGGGACCCGGACACGGCTTGCCGATCATGGCGGAGGCCCTGCGGGAGGCCGTGGACCACCAGTGCGCCGAGTCGATCACGGCCGGTCTGGTGGACGTGGCGGCCGGTCTGCTGGCCCGGCTCGGCGATCTGCCGGGCGCGCTGCGCCTGTTCGCCGCCGCGGACCGCTGGCGCGACGGCCTCGACCGGCCCGAGCCCGAGCGCGGCGAGGCCGCCCGGGTGCGCGCCGGGGCGCGCGCGGCCCTCCCGGCCGACCGCTACGCCGCCGAGTGCGCCCGCGGGGCCGCCTTCGGCGTGGCGGACGTCCTGCGCGAGCTGGACGCCGCGGCGGGGCCCGGTGAGGGGCCCGGGAGCGGTCCGGCTACCGGCAGGTGAACCGGGACTCCGCCCAGTCCGCGAGTGCCGCCCGGTCGATCGCGTTGCTGTGGGGTTCCACCACGAGTCGTACGGTCGTGCGCCCGGTGAGGTCCACATGGACGGGGACGGCCGGCTCGCGGCCCCTGACCATGCCGGACCGCCACAGCCGGACCCCGTCGGCGTAGACGGAGAAGGAGACCTTGCCGAGGCCGAGCGTCAGGTCGTCCACGCCGGCCAGCGCGTCGTACGCGGTGCACTGCCGGTTGAGGGCGATGGTGACGGAGGAGTCGCCGTGGACGGTGACCCCGCGCGCGTACCGCTTGCCGTCGACGGACAGGCCGTACCGCTGCCACACCCAGCTGCTCTCGCCGAGCGTGATCTCGGGCCGGGTGCCGTCGCCGACGACGTCGAAGCTCAGCTCGTTCAGCTCGTAGACGGTGGGCTCCGGTGGCGGAGCGGGCGGCGCCGGCGGGGTGGGAGTCGGGGTGGAAGTCGAGGTCGGCTCGGGCCTCGGACTCGGCCCGGGGGGCGGTGTCGGGGTGGGGGTGGGCTCGGGGGCGGGCTTCGCCGGAGGCGCCGGGGCGGGGGTGCGGGTGGGCGTCGGCGCCGGCCGGGGAGCGAGGACGACGGGCTTGGGCGGGGTGGTCCCGCCGCCCGGCTACCTGGCCGGGGTGCGCGAGCTGTGCGACAAGTACGGCATCGTCTTCATCCTGGAC
>NZ_JBEXKG010000277.1:0-5683 GCF_040609555.1 Streptomyces sp. NPDC004658 | reverse complement strand
GTGGTCCGACAGGATCGGGATGTCCTGCGCGGTGACGCCGATGAGCGCGTCGACCGCGACGTCGACGTCCTGGACGCCGACACACGGCTTGTTGATGTACGCCGCCGACCGCGAGGAGCTGCTGTGCGCCTGCGGGGCGTGCGCGGTGCTGTTCGCCGGTGACGGCGCGGGCGGCGGCCG
Source organism: Streptomyces sp. NPDC004658 (assembly GCF_040609555.1). NCBI lineage: Bacteria > Bacillati > Actinomycetota > Actinomycetes > Kitasatosporales > Streptomycetaceae > Streptomyces > Streptomyces sp. NPDC004658. The sequence continues at coordinate 5,503 of NZ_JBEXKG010000277.1, read as the reverse complement.
GTATCTGCTGGTGCCGAGCCGCCGGGTGCGGCTGGCCCCGGTGGACACCGGGCCGCTCGGGGTACCGGTCGGGCTGGTGTTCTTCGTGCCCCGCGCGGACGGCGCGGTCACCGCGCAGGGCCCGAGCCCGGCCGGAGCGATGCGCTGGGAGGTGGAGGCGGACCGCTGGGCGCGGATGCGCGCCGTGTGTCCTCCGCTGGCGACCATGGCACCCGAGGTGGAGGCTCTGTTGGTGAACACCGTGCGGGGTCAGGACCACCACTGGATCGTGCCGGTGGACGACTGCTTCCGGATGGTCGCGCTGGTCCGCCGGGAGTGGCGCGGCCTCGCCGGAGGCGGCCGGGTCTGGCCGGCCGTGGAGCGGTTCTTCGCGGAGCTCACCGAGCGCCCGTGAGGGCCTGGCAGGAGAGGAGAACGGCGATGAGCGCCATCCGAGTGGGCCGCCCCCAGGCGAGGCCCGACACACCGGGGCACGTGCGCGGGCTGCACCAGGGCAACAAGGGGCCCTACAAGCACCAGACCGGACACCACGAGGACGGCACGTCCGACGCGCGCCGGTCCACCGGGATCCACTGGAAGCGGCACGACGCCATCATGAAGATCATGCCGAACATCTCGCCGGGATGAGGAACAGGATGAGACACCACAAGGGCATCGGGATCAGGAAGTGTCCCGCGGAGACGACGGCCGCGCAGGTGCGGACGGGTACGACGGCGCAACGCGTGCTGATCGCGCAGGGTGTCGCGCTCGGCGCCGTCGCGCTCGGGCTGCTCGTCCTCGAACTGCCGGGCATCGTCCGGGAGGTGCGCATCTGGCGCATGATCAAGCTGCGGTCCGGCGCCAGGCGTCCGGGCTGAGCCGGCCGTGCACGAGCTGTCGATCGCGACCGCGATCGTGGAGCAGGCGGCGGAGATCGCCCGCGCGGACGGCGTGGCCGGCGTGGCCTCGGTGACCGTCCGGGTCGGTGAGCTGGCCGGTGTCGTGCCGGACGCGCTGCACTTCGCCTTCGAGGTGGCCCGCGACGGCACGGCGCTCGCGGGGGCCCGGCTGGTCGTGGAGCAGGTGACGGCGCGGGCCTGGTGCGGCGGGTGTGCCGAGGAGTTCACGGTCGGCATGCCGCCGTTCTTCTGGTGCCCGCGCTGCGACCGGCCCTCGCAGGAGCTGCGCGGCGGCCGGGAGCTGGAGATCACGGACGTGGAGCCGGTTCCGGCCCCGGCCTGACGGCGGGGCCGGGGGCGGTGTCAGCAGATCCGGGGCAACTGCTCGCCCAGCGGCAGGTCCAGCACGCGGGTACCGCCGAGACCGGTGGCGACGACGACCATGCCGGGGTGGTCCGCGACGCACTCGCCGATGAGGGCGGCACCCGAGCCCTGCGGGTGGGCGCGCATGGCCGCCAGGACGGCCTCGGCGTGCTCGGCGGGGACGAAGGCGACGAGCCGGCCCTCGTTGGCGACGTACAGCGGGTCGAGGCCCAGGAAGCCGCAGGCGTTCGCGACCTCGTCCGGCACCGGCACGGCCCGCTCCCGCAGCCGTACGCCGGTGCCGGAGGCGCGGGCGATCTCGTTGAGGGACGCGCCCAGGCCGCCCCGGGTGGGGTCGCGCAGCACGTGGATGTCCGGGGTGACCGCCAGCATGGCGGCCACCAGGTCCGCGAGGGGCGCGGTGTCGGAGGTGATGCCGACGCCGAACTCCAGTCCCTCGCGCACGCTGAGGACGGCCACCCCGTGCAGGCCGATCGGACCGCTGACGAGGACGGCGTCGCCGGGCCGGGCGCGCTGCGGGCGGATGTCGACTCCCTCGGGGACCAGGCCGACTCCGGCGGTGGTGACGTAGACGCCGTCGCCGTGCCCGGACTCGACCACCTTGGTGTCGCCGGTGGCGATGGTCACTCCGGCGGCCCGGGCCGCGTCGCCCAGGGCGCGGGCGACGCGCTCGACCACGGCCAGTTCCACGCCCTCCTCCAGGATGAAGGCCGCGGAGAGGTGGGTGGGCCGGGCCCCGCTCATCGCCAGGTCGTTGACCGTGCCGTTGACGGCCAGGTCGCCGAGGCTCCCGCCGGGGAAGAACAGCGGGCGTACGACGTAGGAGTCGGTGGAGAAGGCCAGCCGGGCGCCGCCGAGGCCGAGGACGGCCGAGTCGGTGAGCGCGGCGAGCGTGGGGTTGCCGTAGGCGGGGGCGAAGACCTGCTCGATCAGCTCCGCCGACAGGGCGCCGCCTCCGCCGTGGCCCATGACGACGACCGGCTGGTCGCGCAGGGGTGCGGGGCAGGTCCAGTTCGCGGGGTCGACCGGGGTGGTGTCCGGGGTGGCGAGCTCAGCCAACGGGGTTCATCTCCTCGCGCGGGATGCGGGATCCCTGGGGTGCCGGGCCGTCGGTCATCCTGCGGTACAGGTAGTAGGCCGCGCAGGCGCCCTCGTTGGAGACCATGGTGGCGCCGAGCGGGGTGCGCGGGGTGCAGGCCGTGCCGAACGCCGCGCACTCGGTGGGTTTGATCAGCCCTTGCAGGACGTCGCCGGCGCGGCACACGGCGGGTTCCTCGGTGCGGATGCCGGTGACGTCGAAGCGGTGCTCGGCGTCGTAGGCGCGGAAGGCGTCGGACAGCCGCCAGCCGCTGTCGGGGATGCGGCCGATGCCCCGCCAGTTACGGTCGGTGACCTCGAAGACCTCCTCGATCATGCGGACGGCCGCCGGGTTGCCCTGGTCGCGCACGGCACGGGGGTAGGCGTTCTCCACCCGGTGCTCGCCGCGTTCCAGCTGGTGGACGGCGCGCCGGACGCCTTCGAGGATGTCCAGCGGTTCGAAGCCGGTGACGACGATCGGGACGCGGTGCCGTTCGGCGAGGTCCGGGTACTCGGCGGTGCCCATCACGCTGCACACGTGCCCGGCGGCGAGGAAGCCCTGGACCCGGCAGGCGGGGGCGGCCATGATGGCCTCGATCGCCGGGGGGACCCGGACGTGGGACACCAGCAGGCTGAAGTTGGCCAGGCCGAGGCGGCGGGCCTGGTGGACGGCCATGGCGTTGGCGGGGGCGGTCGTCTCGAAGCCGATGGCGAAGAAGACGACCTGCCGGTCGGGGTGTCTGCGGGCCAGGTCCACGGCGTCCAGCGGCGAGTACACGACCCGCACGTCACCTCCCTCGCTCTTGACGCGGAACAGGTCCCGGCCGGTGCCGGGCACGCGCAGCATGTCCCCGAAGGAGCAGAAGATGACGTCGGGGCGGGCGGCGATCTCCAGGGCCTTGTCGATGACGTCGAGGGGGGTCACGCACACCGGGCAGCCGGGGCCGTGGATCAACTCCACCTCGTCCGGGAGCAGTTGGTCGATCCCGTGGCGGATGATGGAGTGGGTCTGGCCGCCGCAGACCTCCATCAGGGCCCAGGGCCGGGTGACCGTGGCGTGGATCTCGTCCAGCAGCCGGCGCGCCAGCTCCGGGTCGTTGAACTCTTCGATGTACTTCACCGGGCCTCCGTCCCGCTCTCCTGCCGTGCCGCCTGCTCCCAGGCGTCACCGAACTCCTCCTCCAGCAACCCCAGTTGGCCGAACAGCTCGAGGGACGCGCGGGCCGACTCCTCGTCCAGGCGCTGGAGCGCGAAGCCGACGTGGACGATCACGTACTCCCCGACCTGGATGTCGGGCAGGTACTCCAGGCAGGCCTGTTTCTGTACGCCGCCGAAGTCGATCAGGCCGGTGAGCGGGTCGGCACGGTGGTCGATGGACACGACCTTGCCGGGCACTGCCAGACACATGGGTCACTCCGTCTCGTGGTGGGCTGCTGTTCCCGCGACCATCAGCTGGCCGAGTGCCAGACCGCCGTCGTTCGGGGGGACTTCGCCGTGCCGGAGGACGGTGAGGCCGGCCGTGGTGAGCAGCGCGGCGGTCTCCTCCTCCAGCAGGGCGTTGGCGAAGACACCGCCGGTGAGGACGACGGTGGTGAGGCCGGTCTCGGCCCGGGCCCGCCGGCACAGGTGCGCGACCGCCCGGGCGACGCCCCGGTGGAAGCGGGCGGCCAGGACGGGTACGGGGGTGTGGCGGGCCCGGTCGCGCAGCAGGGCGCGGAGGGCGGGGGCCGGGTTCATCTCCCAGGCGGCCCCCGGGATCCGCCGTCCGGGCAGCCCGTGCCACGGGGTTCCGCCGCGGGTCCCGGGCAGCGGGGTGAGGCCGAACGGGTAGGCGCACGGGTCCGCGTCCCAGCCCTCCAGTGCCGCCGCCTCCAGTTCCAGCGCCGCCTGCGCCTCGTATCCGGCGCGGTGGCACAGCCCCACCAGGGACGACACGGCGTCGAAGAGCCGTCCCATGCCGGAGGTCGGCACACAGGCCAGTCCGCGAACCAACTGTCGGCGCAGGACGGCCAGTTCGGTCTCGCTGCACGCCTCGACGCTCGGCAGTCCGGGTTCCCACGGCAGTTCCGCCGCCCACAGCCGGGCGAGGGCGAGCCGGCAGGGGTTGGCGACGCCGGTGTCGCCGCCGGGCAGCGGGGCGGGGGTCAGCCGGGCGAGGCGGTGGTAGCCGGCGTAGTCGGCGAGCAGGATCTCGCCGCCCCACACCGTGCCGTCGTCGCCGTATCCGGTGCCGTCGAAGGCGACGCCGATCACGGGCGTGCGGCCGTCGAGGCCGTGTTCGGCCATCGCCGAGGCGATGTGCGCGTGGTGGTGCTGGACCAGCACGGGTTCGCCGAGGCCGAGCCGGGCGGCCCGGCGGGTCGAGTGGTAGCCGGGGTGGCGGTCGGCGGCCACCTGCCGGGGGGTGACCCCGGTGAGGAGGCCGAGGTGCCGTTCGGCGCGTTCGGCGGCGGCGAGGCCGGCCAGGTCGCCGAGGTCGCCGATGTGCGGCCCGAACCAGGCCTGGTCGCCCTCCCCCAGGCAGAGCGCGTTCTTCAGGTCGCCGCCGGTGGCGAGCGTGGGGCGGACCGGGAGCGGGAGGCGCAGCGAGCGGGGGACGTAGCCGCGGGAGCGCCGCAGGACCTGTTCGGTGCCGTCGGGGCGGACCCGCAGCAGGGAGTCGTCGCAGGGGGAGGCGATGGGCCGGTCGTGGGTGAGCCAGGCGTCGGCGAGTCCGGCCAGCCGGGTCAGCGCCTCGGCGTCGTCGGTGACGATGGGCTCGCCGGAGCGGTTGCCGCTGGTCATGACCAGGAGGCGGGGGCCGGGCGGGTCGCCGGGCAGACCGAAGAGCAGGGTGTGCACGGGGGTGTAGGGCAGCAGCAGGCCGACGTGCGGGCTGCCGGGGCAGACCTGGCCGGCGAGGCGGAGGCCGTCCGGGGGCGTGCGGCGGCGCAGCAGGACGATGGGGCGGCGGACGCTGGTGAGGGCGTCCCGTCCGGCGGTGGAGAGCACCGCGACGCGTTCCGCCGTCTCCAGGTCGGCGCACATCACGGCGAAGGCCTTGCCGCCGCGCTCCTTGCGGCGGCGCAGGGTGGCGACGGCCCGCTCGTCGGTCGCGTCGCAGGCCAGGTGGTAGCCGCCGACGCCCTTGACGGCGACGATCCGCCCGGCGGCGAGCAGCGCCC
>NZ_JBEXKG010000276.1:0-5691 GCF_040609555.1 Streptomyces sp. NPDC004658 | reverse complement strand
GGCCCCGCGCGCCCCGCCGTCGCGCGTGCTGCGCAGGCACCCCGGCTCTCGGCGGACCACGCACGCCGCCGGGGCGTCCCGCAGGTCACGGGGCGCCCCGGGCGTGTGTCACCAGGAACGGCCGTCGGCTCCTCACGAAGCCGGTGGCGGTCCCTCCGGATGGGTCGGAGGGGCCGGGGTCATCGGGTCGTGGGGCGCCGCCTCGGGGCCGCTCTTGTGCGCGAGGCGGTCCATCGCCTCCTTGGCCTTGCCAGTGCCCGCCTGGATCTTGTCGCTGTACTTGCCCTTGGTCCGCTCGTCGACGGCCTTCGCGGCCTTGTCGATCCCGTGCTGGACCTTGTCCCCATGCTGGCGCGCGAGGTCCGACACCTTGTCCTTGGCCGGGCCCAGCTTGGCCTTCATGTTGTCCAACAGACCCATGGTCCACCTTCCCTCGCGGGACAGTTACCTGCGGGCGCCCTCGCCGGTCTCGCTGTCGGCGGCCTCGCCTGCGGACTGCTGCCGGGGGATCCCGGCGCCCTCGGACGCGTCGTCCGTACCGGAGTCCGGGCGCACTGCCCCGTCCTCGTGCCCGTCCCCGGACGGATCCTCCGCCTCCGCCGACCCGGCTCCCCTCACCTCCGCCGACTCCGCCTGCTCCGCCTCGGTTCCTTCCGGCTCCGTGTCGGCGCCCGCCGCCGTGGCCGACGCCTCCGGAGTCGCCTTCGATCGGCCGAGAAGCCGTGCAAAAACGCCCATATCCACTCCATACGGTACTCGTGCGGGCGAATTCCCGCGTCACCCGGTGCGTAAGGTTGCGCCGCCCGGGTCACCGCCCCCGGCAGCCGGCGGGCGGTACCTCGCACGGGCAACGACCCGGGACGTACACCGTCACGTAACTCGTACGAGACCTCGTCGCGAGGTTTGCGAGACTGGTGCGGTGAGCAGTGCATCCCCCGCCCCCCGCGTCATCGCCGTCGTCGGACCGACCGCGGCCGGAAAGTCCGATCTCGGCGTCTTCCTGGCCCAGCAGCTCGGCGGCGAGATCGTCAACGCCGACTCCATGCAGCTGTACCGAGGGATGGACATCGGTACCGCCAAGCTGACGCCCGAGGAGCGCGGCGGCATCCCCCACCACTTGCTGGACATCTGGGACGTGACGGTCACGGCGTCGGTCGCCGAGTACCAGAAGCTGGCCCGCGCGCGGATCGACGCACTGCTCGCCGAGGGCCGCTGGCCCATCCTGGTCGGCGGCTCCGGTCTGTACGTCCGCGGCGCCGTCGACAATCTGGAGTTCCCCGGCACCGACCCGGAGGTCCGCGCGCGCCTGGAGGAGGAGCTGGCGCTGCGCGGCTCGGGCGCGCTGCACGCCCGGCTGGCCGCAGCCGACCCCGAGGCCGCCCGCGCGATCCTGCCGAGCAACGGTCGCCGTATCGTCCGCGCCCTGGAAGTGATCGAGATCACCGGCCAGCCCTTCACGGCCAACCTGCCCGGTCACGACTCCGTCTACGACACCGTCCAGATCGGCGTCGACGTGGCTCGTCCGGAACTGGACGACCGCATCGCGCGGCGCGTCGACCGCATGTGGGAGGCGGGCCTCGTGGAGGAGGTGCGCGCACTGGAGGCGCGAGGCCTGCGCGAGGGGCGCACGGCGTCGCGCGCGCTCGGCTACCAGCAGGTGCTCGCGGCACTCGCGGGGGAGTGCACCGAAGCGGAAGCGCGGGCCGAGACCGTCCGTGCCACCAAGCGCTTCGCGCGCCGCCAGGATTCATGGTTCAGGCGCGATCCCCGGGTGCACTGGTTGAGTGGGGCCGCGGTGGACCGCCGGGAACTTCCGCAGCAGGCCCTGGCGTTGGTCGAACGACCGGTTACAGCCTGATCACGTCATGGCATCGGGATGCGCCGCCGGTCATCGCGGCCTCGGGCGCCGTGCCATCATCGAGCTTCGATCGACCAAGTGGAGCCTAGTTGGGAGGGCGCGTGGCGATGGAGGCCGGCCCTCGCGACACCGCACGAAGTGCCGAGCACGTCACCACGGAGGGTGACGACCCGGGCCGGAGCGGCCCGCGCCCCGGCGGGGACCGCTCGCGGGTGAGTGGGCGCGTCGACAGCCCTCCGCGCGGGAACGGCCTGATCGACGCCGCTGTCCCCGACGGCGACCTCGGCGAGGACCGTCCGACGGAGAGCGACCGCTCCGCCGACCTGTTCACAGCCGACCGGCTCCCTGCGGACCGTCCCGCCGAGGACCGGCTCGCGGAGGACCACCGTCTGCCCGAGACCAGCCTCTCCGAAGGCCGCCTCTCCGATGACCCCCTGGCCGAGGACGGTCCCGACGACACCGTGGACGGTGTGACCGCCGACGGACCGGAGCCAGAGGAGATGTACCCGGGCGGTCCGGAGGTCGAGGTCGAACTGCGCCCGCAGCGCCGACTGCGCATCTGGCAGCTCGCCCCCATCGTGGGCCTGGCCGCCGTCGGCTCCCTGATGTTCGCCTTCCCGCTCGCCTTCGACTTCGGCGACAGCGGCGCGGTCATCGCCATGCTCGGCCTGCTGATCTGCTCCTGCGCCGCGGGCTGGGGCATGATGGCCGCCCGCCGGGTGGGCTACACCTGGCCCGGCCTGCCCGCGCGCGGCTCCGGCCGCCGCCCCGACTGGCGGGTGGTGCTCGGGTACGTGCTCCTGGTCGTCGTGGTCGTCGTGCTCGCGGTGTGGCGCGTCGCCCGCCTGCGCTAGAGCTGTCCGAACGGGCACTGACGGGCACGGTCGTACCCACCCCGTACGATCGAGGGATGAGCACACGGATCGCCTTCCTCAAGGGTCACGGCACCGAGAACGACTTCGTGATCGTCCCGGACCCCGAGAACGCCCTCGACCTGCCGCCGGCAGCCGTCGCCGCCCTGTGCGACCGCCGAGCGGGCATCGGAGGCGACGGCGTGCTGCACGTCGTACGGTCCGCGGCTCACCCGGAGGCCCGGAAGATGGCCGCCGAGGCGGAGTGGTTCATGGACTACCGCAACGGCGACGGCTCGGTCGCCGAGATGTGCGGCAACGGCGTCCGTGTGTTCGCCCGCTACCTCCAGCACGCCGGACATGTGGCCGAAGGCGACCTCGCGATCGCCACGCGCGCGGGAGTGAAGACCGTCCACATCGCGAAGGACGGTGACATCACCGTCGGCATGGGCCGCGCCCGCCTCCCCGAGGGCGAGGTCACGGTCACCGTCGGTGAGCGCAGCTGGCCCGCGCGCAACGTGAACATGGGCAACCCGCACGCGGTGGCCTTCGTGGCCGACCTGGCGCACGCCGGCGACCTGTACGGCGCGCCGCCGGTCAGCCCGGCGGCCGCCTACCCGGACGGCGTGAACGTCGAGTTCGTGGTCGACCGAGGCCCCCGTCACGTCGCCATGCGCGTGCACGAGCGCGGCTCCGGCGAGACCCGCTCGTGCGGCACGGGCGCGTGCGCCGTCGCCGTGGCCACCGCCCGGCGGGACGGCACCGACCCGGCCCTCACCGGCACCCCGGCGACGTACACCGTCGACGTGCCCGGAGGCCGCCTCGTCATCACCGAGCGACCCGACGGCGAGATCGAGATGACCGGCCCCGCCGTGATCGTCGCCGAGGGCGAGATCGACGCCGAGTGGCTGGCTCACGCGTTCGGCTGACCCACGCCGCTAAACCTCGTTTCCGTCGCTCGAATGGGTGATCCGTTTCACGCTCGGCGAGAGGCGGTCTGTCGCACGTGGTGGGCTCGATAGCATCAAGCACCGGCACGGACGGGGGAACGTCGCCATCCCTGAGCCGCGTACGCCCTGGGGGCCCCGTCCGCCGGTCCACGAGCCGGAGGTGCCCATGAGTGCGGAGGCCACGAATCCTGCGACCGCTGGCCCGGTAGCGCCCACAGCGCCACAAGCGCTCACAGCGTCCGCGGCACCCGCGGCGGCGCGCAGGAAGTCCCGGCCCCGGATCGATCTGCGCCGACTGGGCCGGGCCGCGCTGCTCGGCCCCGCCGCCCGCGGCAAACTGCCCGACGCGATCAGCCACGTCGTGGAGGCGCACCGCGCCCACCACCCCGACGCCGATCTCGAACCCCTGCGCCGCGCCTACGTCCTGGCGGAATCCTCGCACCGCGGGCAGATGCGCAAGAGCGGTGAGCCGTACATCACGCACCCGCTCGCCGTGACCCTCATCCTCGCCGAACTCGGCGCCGAGACGACGACGTTGACGGCCTCTCTGCTGCACGACACGGTCGAGGACACGGAGGTGACGCTGGAACAGGTGCGGGAACAGTTCGGCGAGGAGGTTCGTTATCTGGTCGACGGCGTCACGAAACTGGAGAAGGTCGACTACGGAGCCGCCGCCGAGCCGGAGACCTTCCGCAAGATGCTCGTCGCCACCGGCAACGACGTGCGCGTGATGTCGATCAAACTCGCCGACCGCCTGCACAACATGCGCACCCTCGGCGTGATGCGCCCCGAGAAACAGGAGCGGATCGCCAAGGTCACCCGCGACGTCCTCATCCCGCTCGCCGAACGCCTCGGTGTGCAGGCCCTGAAGACCGAGCTGGAGGACCTGGTCTTCGCCATCCTCCACCCCGAGGAGTACGAGCACACCAGAGAACTCATCGCGGAGAACGCCGCCCGCCCCGGCGACCCGCTCGCCGAGGTCGCCGACGAGGTGCGCGGGGTGCTGCGCGAGTCCGGCATCCCGGCCGAAGTCCTCATCCGCCCCCGGCACTTCGTCTCCGTCCACCGCGTGTCCCGCAAACGCGGACAGCTGCGTGGCACCGACTTCGGCCGCCTGCTGGTGCTGGTGAACGAGGACGCGGACTGCTACGGCGTCCTCGGCGAACTGCACACGTGCATGACGCCGGTGGTCTCGGAGTTCAAGGACTTCATCGCCGTACCGAAGTTCAACCTCTACCAGTCCCTGCACACCGCCGTCGCCCGCCCCGACGGCCAGGTGGTCGAAGTCCTCATCCGCACCCACCAGATGCACAAGGTCGCGGAGGCCGGCGTCGTGGCCCTCGGCAACCCGTACGCGTCCGGCGCCGACGCCCCCGCGTCCGACACCGGCACGTCCGGCGCCCCAGCCGACGGCGAGCGCGCCGATCCCACCCGCCCCGGCTGGCTCTCCCGCCTCCTCGACTGGCAGCAGGCCGCCCCCGACCCCGACACCTTCTGGTCCACCCTGCGCGAGGACCTCGCCCAGGACCGCGAGATCACCGTCTTCCGCCCCGACGGGGGTGCGCTCGGCCTGCCCGAGGGCGCCACCTGCGTGGACGCCGCCTACGCGCAGTACGGCGAGGACGCGCACGCCTGCATCGGCGCCCGCGTCAACGGCCGGCTGGCCACGCTCAGCACGGTCCTGCGCGACGGAGACACCGTCCAACTGCTGATGGGCCAGGACCCGGCCTCCGAACCCTCCCGCGAGTGGCTGGAGCACGCGCACACCCCGGCCGCCCGCATCGCCATCCAGCGCTGGCTGGCGACCCACCCCCTCGGCGCCACCGACGCGGCCGAGCCGGGCGAGCGGGGCGACGCACGCGCCGAAGCCGCACGGGCCGCCGCCGGGCCTGCCACGGCCACCGAGACGACCGAGGCGACCGAGGCCGCCGCCGGGCCCCGCACGGCGTCGGCACGGGCCGGTCAGGCCCTGCCCGGGGGGCCCGCAGCCACGACCGGCCGCTCCGCGGGCCCCGCCGCCGGCCGTTTCGCG
>NZ_JBEXKG010000275.1:0-5707 GCF_040609555.1 Streptomyces sp. NPDC004658 | reverse complement strand
GGCGGAGCGCGGCACCGTCTCCACGGCCGCCTCCCGGACCGCGGGCGCCCGCACACCGCCGCTCTCGTCGCTGGTGCAGTCCTCCACGACCGGCCCCGTCCCGGACTCCGCGTCCGGGCCGCCGTCGGCGAACTCGTACCCGCCGCGCGCGCACCGCTCCGTACGGCACCTGCGCAGCGTCGTGCGGCAGCCGTCGATCACATGGAAGCCGTAGCCGCCGCTGCCGGTGACCCGGCAGTTCAGGAAGCTGCCCCGGCCGCCCGCGGAGACGTAGAAACCGGCCTCCGCGGGCGAGTCGACCGTGCACCGCTCGATGGTCGGGTCGGCGCCCTTGGTGACGATCACGCCGGTCTGGGTGCCGTCCAGACTGCAGTTGTTGAGCGTGCCGCCGCTGCCGTGGTCGCGGAACCAGGCACCGGTGGCCGCCTCCCTGATCCGGCAGTCGTCCAGCTGCGCGGTCGCCCCGTCGCTGACCGACACGGCCGTGTTGCGCACCTGCGACAGATCGCTGTCGACGACGTCCGCGCGGGAACCGCGGTCCAGGACGAACAGCGCGTCCGGCACGTCGTGCACCCGGCAGGAGTCCAGTACCGCGGTGGCCCCGTCGCTCACCCACACCGCCGGGTAGTCGCCGGTGCTGTCGAAGATCTCGCACTGGTTGGCGTCCACCCGGGTCCCCGGGTCCCACACCGACAGGCCGTTGCGCCCGAACCGACGCACCGTCGTCCGGGTCAGCGTGAGCACCGAGCGGGAGCGCAGGTCGACGGCGTTCTCCGGGATGTCGTGGAGGTGGCAGTCGGCGAGCGTGAGCACCGCGTCGGTGTCCAGGGTGATGCCGTCGGCGGTGGTGCGGTGCACCTCGCAGTCGGTCAGGTGCGCGGTGGCCCGCTGGGTGACCTGCACCCCGGAGCCGCGCACCTCGTAGATCTCGCACCCCACCGCCTCCAGCGAGGAGCCCTCGCCGGTCGCGGTCAGCCCGGTACCGGAGGCGTGGTGCACCCGGCAGCGCTCCAGCCGGGGATGGGCACCGCCGCGCACCGCCACGCCCGCCTGCCCGGCCGCGACGACCTCGCACTCCTCGAACACCCCGCCCCCGCCGTCGAGTACGGCGATGCCGATGCCGGCCGGGTTGTCGACGGTGCACCGGCGCACGGTCGGGCGGGCGCCGCCGCGCACCTCGATGCCGGCGGCGGACCGCGCGACGATCCGCAGGTCCGTCAGCTCGGGCGTGCCCTCCTCGACGAGCAGCGCGGGCGCCGCCGCGTCCTGCCCCTCCACGTGCAGGTCCTGCACGACGGCCGAGGCCCGCACGGTGAGCGGAACGCCGTCCACCGGCGCGATCCGCACGGAGCCGGAGGAGCCCTCGGGCCCACGGAGTGTCACCGCCCGCTGGACGACGAGGTTCTCCCGGTAGGTGCCGGGGGCGATGGTGAGGACGTCGCCGTCGGCGGCGGCCTCCAGGGCGGCGGCGAGCGAAGCGTACTCACCCGTGCGGCGCCGCCACCGCGAAGTACCGGTGTGCGTCACCTGGACCGTGCCCTGTGCCATGGCGTTGCTGTGCCCCCACCTCGTCGTACTGATGGCTCGCTGCCCGCCGGGGCGCTGCCGCCGGTGCCCGGACCGCGACCGTGCTCGGCCCCCGGCGTGAGCGTGTCCACGCCCCTGGAGACCTGTGCGCCCCGGGGGTTCACGCACCCGCGGGTTGTCGCCGAATGCGCTTCGGCCGGTCCACCGTAGCGCGTGCGTGCACGCCGGGTTGACCAGAGCCGGAAGGCCGTCAGCTGCCGGTGCCCGCCTTGCCCCAGTCCGGGCCCGCCCGGTCCCAGGCCTGGTCCCAGCGCGCGTACCGCCGGCGGACCAGGCGCCAGACGGTCAGGCGCCGGCCGCCCTCGACCAGGGCCGCGGTCAGCAGGGCCGCGCCGACCCCGGCGAGCACGGCGTGCGTCGTCGCCGTGGCGGAGTCCAGCGGGCGGGTCGTTATTCGGCCGTGCGGGTCGGTCCAGAGCCGGAAACGGTCCCCCTGATGCGGGGACTTGAGGTCCGCGAGGGCCGGGCCGTGCTGCCGGGTGCCGTCCGGCGCGGTCCAGTCCGCGAGGACACGGCTGCCGGTCTCGCGCGCGGAGGTGGTGTCGGGGTCGGTCTCCGGCAGGGCCCCGCCCAGTTTCCGCACCACGGTGGCCGTGACCGGATGGCGCGTGTGCTGCTGCTGCCGCACGGACCGCTGGAGCGAGTCCTGGGCCGCGGTGCCGGCCAGGAGGCCGGTCACGGGCGCGGCCACGGCGATGAGCAGCAGCGCCACCAGGGCCACCCACGCCTCGGCCAGATCGGTGGCGCGGCACAGCGGATTGCGCCGCCAGCGCCACAGCCCACTGAGTGCTCGCATCCGCCCACCCCCTTCCGGTCCGTCGTGATACCGGACACCGGCGCTCACAGCCGGACCGGACCGGCCGAGAACGCCTCACGTCCGCCGCGGCATCCGACGCCCGCGCCCCCTCACGAATTTCTCACGTCCTCTCAACGACCGGCACCCGCCCCCTGGTTCCCGGTCCGCCGGATCATCACCGACGGGTGCGCCCGGGCCGGTCCCTACTCCAGCACCCGCACCGGGTCGCCGACCCTGATCGTGCCGGGGGAGACGGGCACCAGATTCTGACCGAACAGGAGCCTGCCGCCGATCCTGCGGTGGCGCGCCAGGGTGCTCAGCGGCTCCCGCCTGCGTACGGCCGTGGCCTGGTCGGTGGTGGTCACCACGCACCGGCCGCTCGGCTTCGGGACCCGGAGGACGACCTCGCCGACGGCGATCCGCGTCCAGTGGTCCTCGGCCCACGGCTCGGTGCCCGCGACGACGACGTTCGGCCGGAACCGGTTCATGGGCAGCGGGCCCTCGTGGGCGTTGCTCCCCTGCGCTATCAGCGAGTTGAGGGCGTCCAGCGAGGCCGCCGTGGTGACCAGCAGGGGGTAGCCGTCGGCGAAGCTCACCGTCTCGCCGGGCAGGGCGTACGCAGGGTCGACCGGGCGGCGGGCTGCCGGGTCGTCCATGTGCACCAGGCGGACCTCGGACTCCAGATAGGCGCTGCACCAGGCGTGCGCCGCCGGGTCGGCCGGGACCGCCTCCACCTTCGTGCCGAACACGTTCACCGGCACGGTCCCGGTCGGCTCCGGCACCTCGACGGCCAGCGGCGGCCGGCCGGGCGCGGACAGACGAAGGCCGCCGCCGGCCAGTGGCTCGGCGGCGGCCAGGGCGAGACGCGGCTGCTCGCGCTGTGTGACGACCTTTCCCCCGTGGTCGATCAGCGTCCAGCGTCGGTCACCGGCCAGGCCCCAGGGCTCCACGACGGCCTCCCGGGGCGAGATGCCCCGGAACGCCTTGACCGGATGGACGTGGATCGACTCCACTTCGGCGTATCCCATGCCGTCCATCGTGCCAGGCGGCACCGACGGCCCGGGCGCGAGTGGTCAGTAACCGCGGTACTGCTGGTTGTTGTACGGGTCCTGGTAGGGAGCCGGCGCGGGCCGCGGCGCGGCCGGGCGCATGGCCTCGTACCCGTTGCCCGGCGCCATCGGGCGCTGCTGCTGCGGGGCCTGCGGACCCGGGTAGCCGCGCGGCGCGGCCGCCTGCTGCGGGATGTACGCCGTGGGCGCCTGCTGCAGCGGTGCGGGCTGCTGCTGCGGGTAGCCGTAGGCGGGGGGCTGCTGCTGGGCCGGGGCCGCCGGGAGGGCGGGGAGGGCCGACGGCAGGGCGGGCAGGCTGCTGCCCGTGTCGTAGGCGGCGGGGACCCGGATCGGGGCGATCTGCGGGGTGCCCCGCTCGGCGACGAGCGAGTCGTAGATCGGGGTGTCCGGGAAGGAGGCGGAGTAGTAGCCGCCACCATAAGTGGAGCGGGGGGAGGTCATGGCACATAAGTTAAGCCCACGATGTGCTGGTTGGGGAGACCGATAAGAGGGTTGTTTTCCGTGTCGGCAGGTGTCTGGGATCCCCAATACGAGCGAACTTGGCAAAAAGGGGCGCGGATCCACGTTTAGATCGTGTAAAGGCCGAGTTCGTCCCGGGTTACCGGCGGTTGACCGGCGATCCTGCGGTGCCGCTCATGGGCGCGCGACGTACCCGGGAATAGGTTGTGCGGGTAGGACGACACGGACGCGGGGCGACACCCTGAAGCCGACACGTGATGGGGGCGGACATGTCAATGCCGAAAGGCTCCAACACACCGGTGCCGACCACGGCGCTGCGCGTCGAAGTGGGCTGGCGCTCCGGCGCCGGAGTCCCGGACGCCGACGCCTCGGCGCTGCTGCTCGCCGCCGGAAAGGTCCGCTCCGACGGGGACTTCGTCTTCTACAACCAGCCCGCCCACTCCTCCTGCGCGGTACGCCACGAGGGCAAGCGGACGGCCGGCGGACGGGTCACCGACACCCTGTGGGCCGACCTCGCGCGCGTGGAGGGCGCCGTCGAACGGATCGTGCTCGCCGCCTCCGCCGACGGCGGAACCTTCGGGCAGGTCCCGGACCTCTACATCGAGGTGACCGACGCCGCCACGGGCCAGGTGGTCGCCCGCTTCGACAGCCCGGGCGCGACCGTGGAGACGGCCTTCGTCCTCGGCGAGTTCTACCGCCGCCAGGGCAGCTGGAAGTTCCGTGCCGTCGGCCAGGGCTACAGCAGCGGACTCGAAGGTCTGGCCACGGACTTCGGCATCACCGTGGACGAACCGCAGCACGCCGCGGCGCCCGCCGCGCCGGCCCCGGCCCCGGCCACCACCCCGCCCCGCCCCGCCACGGCCCCGGCCCCACCGCCCCCGGCCCAGCCCGTCCGCCTCTCCAAGGTCACCCTCACCAAGGCGGCTCCCTCCGTCTCACTGGCCAAGCAGGGCGGGACCTCCGGCGCGATGCGGGTGAACCTCAACTGGCAGACGCGCCGACCGTCCACGGGCCGGGGCCGCTGGGGCGGCGGTGGCGACCTCGACCTCGACCTGTGCGCGCTGTACGAACTCACCGACGGCCGCAAGGGAGTCGTACAGGCCCTCGGCAACGCCTTCGGCTCGCTCCACCGGCCGCCCTACATCCACCTCGACGGCGACGACCGCACCGGAGCCGTGGCGGCCGGCGAGAACCTCACCGTCAACCTCGACCACAAGCAGGACTTCCGGCGGATCCTCGTCTTCGTCACCATCTACGAGGGCGCCCGCTCCTTCGCCGACCTGCACGCCACCGTCACCCTCCAGCCGCAGCACGGCGCCCCCATCGAGTTCTCGCTGGACGAGTGCACCGTCGACTCCCCGGTGTGCGCGCTCGCGCTGATCACCAACACCGGCGGCGACCTCCTCGTCCAGCGCGAGGCGCGGTATCTGGTGCCCGAGCGCGGATCGAGCCCGCAGCGGACCATAGACCGCGCCTACGGCTGGGGCATGAACTGGACGCCCGGCCGCAAGTGAACCGGGCTCAGCCCTCGTCGGCCACGGCGTCCGGGCGGGCGTAGGTGCGGCCCTTCCAGGCGGCCCCGCGCCCGCGGTAGTGCTGCACGGCGGAGTCGACCGTCATCATGAGGTACAGGAAAGCGGTGACCGGCAGCAGCGGGGCGAGCCACAGCGGCTGCCGGTAGTAGCGCAGCATCGGCACGTACGTCCCCGCCATCACCGCCCACGCCGCCGCGCCCACGAGCGCGACCGCCGCGGCGCCGCCGGCCGCGCCCACGGCAACGGCGGCGGGCGGCACC
>NZ_JBEXKG010000274.1:0-5745 GCF_040609555.1 Streptomyces sp. NPDC004658 | reverse complement strand
GTCGGGCTCGCCGCCGGCCGGGGCCGGCACCTCGACCAGCCCGTCCCGCGCGCGCGGCAGCTCCGGGTGGAACACGACGTGACGCGGGGTCAGCCGTTCCGGCAGCACGGCGCGGACGTGGGCGCGCAGCTGCGCCGGGGTCACCCCGTGTCCCGCGGCCGGCTGGACGTGGGCGGTCAGCGACCCGTCCGGCGAGCCGGTCACGGCCACGGCGGCCACGGCGGGGTGGTTCGCCAGCCGTTCCCGGGCCGCCAGGTGGTCGACCGGTCCCAGGGCGTCCCGCACCGGCGCGTCGATCCGGCCCCGGACCAGCAGCGCACCGTCCGGCAGCGCACACCCGGACAGCCCCGTGCGCCTGCCGCGGCGGACGCGCTCGGCGAAGCCCTCACCGGGCTCCTCGGCGCCGAGTTCCACGATCTCCCCGGGCATGCCCACGAGCACGGGAGCACCCGCCGCGTCCACCACGGCCACCGGACGGTCGAAGTGCCGGGGCGCGTCGCCCCCGCACGCCAGCGTCCGCGGGACGGACCGGGCGAAGGCCAGCGCCTCGGCGCTCGCCAGCGGCCCGGCGCCCGTGGCAGCGAGGGTCCGGTCCGGGGCCTCGGCGGTACGGCACAGCAGGTGTGCCCACAGATCGAGGATGCGCGCGGCCTGCCGCGCGCTGTACACGCCTCCGTCGTGCTCGCAGGTCAGCGTGAGGCCGGCACCGCTGTTGTCGACGTGCAGGGTGAACTCGAAGTCACTGGTCCACCCGGTGACGGGGGCCCGGCGCACCGTCAGACCGGGGCCCGCGTCGAACCGGTCACCGGATCCGGTGCCGGCGTCGCCGGGCTCGTCCAGCGTGAAGATCACGGTGAACAGGGGAGTACGTCCCCCGCCCCGAGCGGTCGGCGCGAGCCCCACCATCTCGTCGAACGGGGTGGCGCGGTGCCGCATCGCCTCCAGGACCGTCTCCCGCACGCTCCCCAGCAGCGCGCTGAACGGCTCGCTGCCGCGCAACTCGGCGACGATAGGCACGGTGTTGAGGAACGGTCCGACGACCCCGCCCAGGGACGGATGGTCGCGGACCGCGACCGGGGTGCCCAGCGAGACCCTGGTCATGCCGGTCAGCCGGTGCAGCAGCTCGGCCGCGGTGGCCAGGGTGAGCGTGAACATCGTGGCGCCCTGGTCAGCGGCGACCCGGCGCAGGGCCTGCGCGGTGGCGGTGTCGAGGGTGTGGCTGGTGCGCACCGTGGCGCCTGGCGGGAGCCCGCGCTCGCCGTCGGCGGGCAGCAGCGGGAAGGGCAGCGGCTCGGCCAGCACCCGCCGCCAGTACGCGCGGTCGGCCTCGCGCTCGGGGTCCGACTGCCGCGCGAGCTGCCAGGCCACGTAGTCCAGGTAGCCGGCCTGCGGTGCCGCCGGGGCCGGGGTGCCGGTGCGCCGCGCGCGGATCCGGTCGAACAGACGCCCCATCAGGATGGTCGCGGACTCTCCGTCGCACGCGATGTGGTGGACCGTGACGATGAGCAGGTGCTCCGCCTCACCGGTGCGTGCCACGACGACGCGGAGCGGGGGTTCCCGGGTGAGGTCGAAGGGCCGGTGCAGCTCCCGTGCCGTCAGTTCCGCCGGGGTGGGGGCACCGGGTCCGCGCGCGTCGACGAAGGAGACGGCCGGCGCGGTCACGGGCTCGATCCGCTGGCGGGGCTCCGTTCCGTCCGGGACGACACGCAGGCGCAGCGCGTCGCTGACCTCCAGTTCGGCCGCCAGCGCCGCCGTGACGTCCTCGTGCGCGAGGTCGCCGTGCAGCAGCACGGCCTCCGTCAGGTGGTACACCCCACGCCGCTCCGGGTCGATCCGCTCATCGAGCCACATCCGGCGCTGGGCCGGCAGCAGGGGGTAGACCGGGTCCGTGGCGGCGGGCAGCTTCTCCGGCGTGCCCGGCGGGACGGGACCCGGCCCGCCCGCGGCGTCCAGCCGCTCGGTCAGGCCCCGGACGGTCGGAGCGTCGAAGACGTCGCTGATGTCGAGCAGCAGACCGGTCCGCTCGCTGATCCGGTCCACCAGGTCCACCGCCAGCAGGCTGTGCCCGCCCAGCAGGAAGAAGTCGTCGTCGCGTCCGGCGTCCGGTGCGCCGAGCACCTCGCGGAACACCTCCGCCACGGTCTCCTCCAGGCCGCCCGGTTCCACGGTGCCGTCCCGTGGCTCGCCCGCAGCTTCGGGGGCGCGTGGCGCCGGCCGCGGGGCGAGGTCGTCCGCCGCACGCCGGGTCAGGGCTTCGCGGTCGACCTTGTTGCTGACCAGCCGGGGCAGCGCGGGCACGCGGACGAGGCGGGAGGGCACCATCTGCCGGGGCAGCGACCGCCGCAGCGCGTCCACGAGTCCTTCCTCGGACACCGATCCGGCCACGTAGCCGACGAGGGTGTCACGGCCGTCCGGCGCCGGTGCGGCCACCACGGCCGCCTCGGTCACCCCCGGCCGGCCGAGCAGCACGGACTCGACCTCGCCGACCTCCACGCGGTAGCCGCGGATCTTCACCTGGCCGTCCCGGCGGCCGGCGAATTCGAGCATGCCGTCCGGCCGCCACCAGCCGCGGTCCCCGGTCCGGTACCACCGGCCGCCCGGCGCGGCCGGATCGTCCAGGAACGCCTGGGCGGTCGCGTCCGGCCGGTCCAGGTAGCCGTCGGCCAGTCCGGTCCCGGACAGCCGGATCTCGCCGAGGAAACCGGCCGGGAGCGGCTTGCCGGAGTGCTCCGCGACGACCGCGACGACGGTGTTGTCGATCGGATGGCCGATGGGGTGCCCGGGACCGGCGCCGGGGTGGTGGTCGAAGGCGGTGGCGCCGACCGAGTTCTCCGTCGGGCCGTACTCGTTGACCAGCCGGGTGCCCGGGAGCACGGCGTGGTGGTGCTCGACCAGCCCCGGGGGCACGGCCTCGCCGGCGACCGTCACCAGACGCGGCCGGTGCCCGGCCCCGGCCAGTCGGTCCACGAGCACCTGGTACAGACTCGGCACCAGGGTGAGATGGCTGATCCCGTGCCGTGCGGCGAGCCGGGCGAGCAGAGCCGGGTCCGGTGCGCCGTCGGGCGCGAGCACGATCAGCCCGCCGGCGGCGAGCACCGAGAACACGTCGGAGACGGAGCTGTCGAAGGCCAGCGAGGGGATCTGCAGGAGCCGGGTTCCGGGGCCCAGCTCGTGGTAGCGGTGCTTCCAGGCCAGGTACCCGGTGATCGCCCGGTGACGGACGACGACGCCCTTGGGCCGGCCCGTGGAGCCGGAGGTGTAGATGACGTACGCGCGGTCCTCCGGCCGGGGGCCCCGCTCCGGAGCCCCGTCCGGGGTGTCCCCGCCCGCCGCGGTCAGCGCGGTCGCCGTCAGCGCCACCGTGCCGGCGGGGCAGTGGGCGAGCAGCGCACGGTGTTCGTCCTCCACCACGATCACACGGCATCCCGCGTCGGCCACGACGGCCCCGAGCCGCTCCGCGGGCGTGCGCGGATCGAGGGGCACATAAGCCGCTCCGGCCCGCAGGATGCCCAGGATCGCCGGGACCGCGGCGGGCGACTTCCCGGTGAGCACCGCGACGTGGTCGCCCGGCCGGACCCCGCCGCGGCCCAGCGCCGCGCACACACGGGCCGCGGCCGACCACAACTGCCCGTAGGTGAGGGTGACGTCGCCGACCCGGATCGCGGGGGAGTCCGGCGCGGAGCGCACCGAGGCCCGGACGAGGTCCACCAGGGTCCCCGGCTCGGCGGGGCGGTACCGGGCGGCGCCGTGCGCGGCCACCGCGTCGAGGTCCTCCGGCGCGGCCAGGTCGATGTCCGCCGTGCGCCGGGCCGGGTCGGCGCACGCGGTCACCGCGGCCACGACCGACCGGAGGAACACCTGGAGGAACCAGGGCTCCACCACACCGGCGTCCGCGTCGGCGTGCAGCACCGGCCCCCCGGTCGCGGCGTCCGGCAGGATCGTCAGCCGCAGCGCGGCGCGCGCGTCGGGGGAGTCCGGGTGCGGGGCGCACCGCAGCACGACCGTGCCCGCCATGGACTCCTCGTCCGCGCCGGCCTGTGCGGACACGGCCGAGCCGTCCACCTGGCGCAGCAGGTCGCCGACCGTCTCGGCGGCGTCCAGGTCGAGGGCGCAGCGCACCGGCCCGCAGGGGCCGACGACGTTCAGCACGGGGGTCCGGGTGTCCTCCGCGGCGCCGAGGACGAAGGCCACGGCGGCGGCCGGCACCGACCACGCGCCGAGCGGCCCGTCCGCGTCCCGCGCCGACGCCGGTCCGCCTCTGTCCCGCGCCGCCGGACCGGGCAGCGCGACGCGCGCGGTGACGCGGCCCGTCGCAGCCGTCCGTGCCGACGTCAGCCGGGGGGACAGGGGCGTGGCCGCGCCCAGGACGGTCGGCCCGTACACATCGGTGCTCATCGCAGCCGGCTCCCGTTCAGCGGTTCCCGCGGGAGCGCCGCCAACCGTCCGACCGCAACGGCGATCTCGTCGGCCAGGTCGGCGGCGGTCTCCCGCTCTGCCAGATGGGTGTCGTAGGTCAGTTCCAGCTCCAGGCCGTCGCCGTGCCGGTGGGCGTAGATCCACACGTCGGCGTCGGCCGGCGCCGTCGGGGCCGGAAGCACGGCACTGTTCAGGCCGCTCGCCATGCCGGTGCCGTCCTCCCAGCTCACCCCGAGGTCGAACAGCAGGCCGTGGCCGGGCCGCGCCCGTACGCCGAGCCGGCGCAGGAGCACGTCGAACGGCAGCCTGACGTGCTCGTACGCCTCCAGTACGCGCTCCTGCACATGGCCGAGCACCGCCTCCGGGGTCATCGCGGGCTCCAGCGTCAGGCGCAGCGGGACCGCGTTGACGAAGCAGCCGATCATCCCGGCGGCGTCCGTGACGTGGCGCAGGCTCATCGGGCAGCCGATCACCAGGTCGCCGATGCCGGTGCGCCGGTGGACCGTCGTCGCCAGCGCGGCGACGACGGTCGCGAACGGCGATCCGGTGCCGTCCCGCTCCACCGCGACCTGGCGGCGCACCAGTCCGAGCGGTCCGCGCCGGCGCGGGCGCGGGCCGGGGAAGAGCGTCACGGGCTCCGGGAGGCCGGCGAGTCTGCCGCGCCAGAACTCCTCGGCCGCCCGTGCCTCCGCCCCGGCCAGCCACGACTGCTCGGCGAGCACCCAGGCGCGGTCGTCCCCGGCCGGCGGGGGCAGCAGCGGCTCACGGTCCGCCGCGGCCCGCTCGTAGGCGCGGTTCACATCGTCGAGGAAGACGCCGACGCTGGCGCCGTCGTACACCAGGTGGTGGGCGCACACGGCCAGCAGATCGCCGTCGGCGACCCCTCGCACCAGCCGCACCCGGAACAGCGGGGGCACGGTCAGGTCGAACGGGGTGTCGCGCAGATCGCGCAGGGCGTGACGGACCTCGTCGCTGTCGGCCGGGGTGCCGGGCGGGACGTCCACGACGGTGAGCGGGGTCGCGGGCAGCCGGTCGGCCGTGGTCTGGAGCAGCGCGGTACCCCGGCCGGTGACACCGGTGCGCAGCATGCCGTGCCGGGCGACCACCGCGTCCAGGGCCCGGCGCAGCAGGTCGTCGCGCATCCGCCGGCGAAGGGGCAGCACGTCGCAGATGAGCTGGGCCGATGAGGCGGCGCCGCGCGTGGCGAGCCAGATCCTGCGCTGCGCGTGGGACAGCGGGAAACCGCCCTCGTTCCGCCCCTCGTCCCGGGGCTGCGGCGGGGCCTCCGCAGCGGCCCCGGGCGCCGGGCGGGCCTGGTGCGGCCCGGCG
>NZ_JBEXKG010000273.1:0-5842 GCF_040609555.1 Streptomyces sp. NPDC004658 | reverse complement strand
TACGGCTCCCTCGCCGCCGAGGACGAGCGGCCGGCGGGTGCCTGGCACGCCGAGTGGGAGCCGCTGCGGGACCTGCTGCGGCTGGTGGGCGGCGCGGCCTCCCACGCGGCGGAGCTGGCCGAGGGGCTGCGTGTCCACCCGGCCGCGATGCGCCGGAACCTCGGCATCACCCGGGGTCTGATCGTCTCCGAGCGGCTGTCGGCCGCCCTCGCGCCGGTCCTCGGCCGTGCGCGGGCCAAGGAACTGCTGACCGAACTGGCCCGCCGCGCGCACGAAGAGGACCGCCCGCTGTCCGAACTCCTGGCGGATGTCGCGGAACTGGGTGACCTCGATCTCGACGACCTGCTCGACCCCGCCCGTTACACCGGCTTCGCCGGTCCCCTCACCGACCGTGCCCTGGAGCGACCTTGACCGTGAAACTCCTCAACCACCTGGTGGAAGGCCCGGCTTCCGCTCCCCCGCTGCTGCTCGGTCCCTCGCTCGGCACCTCCCTCGCCCTGTGGGACGGGGTCGCGCCCGAACTGTCCGCCGCCCACCGGGTGGTCCGCTGGGACCTGCCGGGGCACGGAGGCTCGGCGGCGGACCTGATCGGGCCCGGGGCGACCGTCGGCGACCTCGCCGCGCTGGTCCTGGAGCTGGCCGACGCCCTCGGCGTCGACCGGTTCGCGTACGCGGGCGTGTCGCTGGGCGGCGCCGTCGGCCTGCACCTGGCCGTCCACCACCCCGAGCGGCTGTCGTCGCTGGCGGTGCTGTGCTCCTCCGCCCATTTCGGCGGGGAGGCGCCCTGGCGGGATCGGGCGGAGCAGGTACGCCGCGAGGGCCTGGAACGGCTGGCGCGGAGCGCCGACGCGCGCTGGTTCACGCCCGGGTTCAGCGTGCCGGGGCTGGTCCGCGACCACCGGGAGGCCGATCCGGAGGCGTACGCCGCCTGCTGCGACGCGCTCGCCGCGTTCGACCTGCGCGACCGGCTCGGCGACATCACCGTACCGACGCTCCTGGTGGCGGGCCGGCAGGATCCCGCGACCCCGCCCGCCCATCTGCGGGAGATCGCCGACGCGGTGCCGGCGGCGACGCTGGTGGAGCTGCCCGGGGCCTCCCATCTGGCGCCGGCGCAGTGCCCGCGGGCCGTGCTGGCCGCGCTGCGCACCCACCTCGACGGGCCGGCGGCGAGCGGTATGGCGGTGCGCCGGGAGGTGCTGGGCGACGCCCACGTGGGCCGGGCGCAGGCCCGGCAGACCCCGTTCACGGCCCGCTTCCAGGACTTCATCTCCCGCTACGCCTGGGGGGAGATCTGGACCGACCCGACGCTGTCCCGCCGCGAGCGGAGCATGATCACGCTGACCGCGCTGGTCGCGCACGGTCACCACGACGAGCTGGCGATGCACGTCCGGGCGGCGCGGCGCAACGGGCTGACCCCGGAGGAGATCGGCGCGGTGCTGCTGCAGACCGCCGTGTACTGCGGGGTGCCGGCCGCCAACTCGGCGTTCGCGACGGCCCAGCGGGTCCTCGCCGAGGAGGAGGCGGGCTGAGGGTCCGAGGGTGATCCTGCTGGTCGTATGCCTGGCAGCGGCTCGTTCCCGGTGCCCGTGCGTGCCTAGGCTGGCGGTATGTCCACTGTTCTGATCACCGGCGCCACCTCCGGGCTCGGCCGGTACGTCGCCTTCGAGCTGGTCCGCTCCGGTCATCTGGTCCTGGCCCACGGCCGCGACCGGGCCCGCACCGAGCGGCTGGTCGAGGAGCTGCGCGGGGAGGGCGCGGCCGAGGGGTTCGTCGCCGATCTGGCCCGGCTGGCCGAGGTGCGGGAGCTGGGCGCGCGGGTGGCCGAGGCGCATCCCGGCCTCGACGTGCTGGTCAACAACGCGGGCGTGGGCGGCGGCGGGCGCGGCTCCGGGCGCGAACTGAGCGCCGACGGACACGAGCTGCGGCTCGCCGTGAACTACCTCGCGCCCGTGGTGCTGACCCGCGCCCTGCTGCCGGTGCTGCGGGCCAACGCGCCGGCCCGGATCGTCAACGTCGGCTCGGCCGGGCAGGAGCCCGTCGACTTCGCCGATCCCGAACTCACCCGCGGCTACAGCGGGATCTCGGCCTACTGCCGCAGCAAGTTCGCGCTCGCCGCGTACACGTTCACCCTGGCCGAGGAGCTGGCGGGCAGCGGAGTGTCGGTGAACGTGCTGCACCCGGCCACCTACATGGACACCGCGATGGTCCGCGAGGGCGGCATCACCCCGTGGAACTCCGTCGCCGACGGCGCCCCGGGCGTGCTGGCGCTGGCCACCGGGGAGACGGGCAGCGGCGGCTACTACGACGGGACGCGGCCGGCGCGGGCGCACGAGGCGGCGTACGACGGGGACGTGCGCAGGCGGCTCGCGGCGGTGACCGAGCAGCTGCTCACCGTGTGAGGCCGCGCGGCGGCGGGAGCTGCGGGTGGGCCGACGGCGCAGGGCGTGCGGCTAACGGCCTACGGCAGGCGGCCCCTTCTCCGGCCCCGGCCCCCTACCGCAGCCCCCGCCCCGTCTCCAGCACCTCCCGTGCCTGGGCCACCAGGCCCTCCGCGCCGCACGACCGCGCCAGGTCCAGGCCCCGGTTGAGTTCTGCCACCGAGCGGGCGGCGATGCCGTACTCGACGCGGGCCGCCGCGTGCTCGTACTGGCAGGGTGAGGCCTCCAGGTAGGTCACCGCGCGGGCGGCGAGCTGCACGGCCCGCTGTCCCGTCGCCAGGGCGGCGGCGCAGCGCAGGGCCTCGCCGATGGCGGTGTCCGTGCCGAACCGCTCGGCCTGCCGGCGGGCGTCCGCCGCGAGCTGGGCGGCGCGCTCCGGGTCCTGCCCCGCGAGCGCCTTGGCGAGGTCGATGGACCAGGGCGCGAGCACGGGGTTGTGGCCGCCGCGGGAGGCGGCGGTCTTCTCGGCGGCCTCCAGTTCGTTGATGCCGTCCTCGGTGCGCCCGACGGCGAGCAGCAGCCGGCCGCGCACGGAGCGGATGTCGGGCAGCACGATGGTGGACGGGTACGGCGGCGCGAAACCGTACCGCTCGGCGACCGACCAGGCCTCCTCGACCCGGCCCCGGGCCAGCAGGGTGTCGACCAGACCGCAGGTGGCCGACCAGTACAGCGGCAGGCGGCGGCCGACGCGTTCGGCGAGGACCAGTGCCTCGCGCAGGGTGGACTCGGCGTCGCGCAGCCGGCCCTGCCGGCGGTAGGCGAGCCCCAGGAAGGCGTTGGCCAGCGAGAGATGGCCGCCGCGCCAGCCGGCCGTGGTGTACACGCGCCGGGCCTCGGCGAACAGGCTCTCGGCGCGGTCCAGCCGGTCGGCGTAGGTGTAGGCGCTGCCGAGCATCATCAGCAGTTCCATGCCCCACTCGGGGTCGGTCCAGCCGAGGCCGGGCGCGAGGCGGCCGTTGACGAGGGCGCGGTCACACAGGTCGATGACCTCGTCGGCGCTCTCGCCGTGGGTCATCGCGTCGAAGCCGCGCAGGATCAGCAGGGCCCGCTCGGCGTTGTCACGGCCGGAGCAGGTGGCGGCCAGCTCGGCCAGGCGCCGGGAGCGGGCCGGGGACACGGTCTCGCCGTGGATGCCCTCCCACATGAACTGGAAGGCCTGCAAGCGCATCCGGACGGGACCCGCCTCGTGCCGGGCGGCCTCGGCCTCGACCGTGCGGACGGCCTCCTCGAGCTGGTCGTTGTGGAGCAGCGCCTGGGAGAGGCGGACGACGGCGTCGACCCGGTCCTCGGCGTCGAGGCCGGACATGCCGAGCGCGCTCTGCAGGTGGTCGATGGTCACCGCCGGGTTGGTCAACGAGGTGGCGCAGCCCAGTTCGTAGAGGACGTGCGCGTGCACCTCGGGGAGCGGCGGCTCCGCGAGCGCGCGTTCCAGGCAGCGGCGGGCCGCGTCGGGCGCGCCGACGGCGAGGTGTTCGCGGGCGGCCTCGCGCAGCTGCTCGACCAGTTCCTCGTCGTCGTCCGGGTGCACCTTCAGCAGGTGCCGGGCGGCCTCGGCGGCGCCGCGACCGCGCTCGGTGATCATCTGCGCGGCGACGCCGTGCATGGCGGTGCACACGCCGGGCGGGATGGAGTTGTAGACGGCGGTCGCGATGAGCGGATGGACGAACTCCATCTCGCCGTCCGCGCGTTCGGCACCGGCGGGCAGCTCCTGTTCGGTGAGGATGCGGGCGTTGCAGAGGAGTTCGGCACACGTCCGGGCCAGTTCCTCGTTCATGGTGGCGAGTTGGGCGACCATGTCGACGGTGATGCCGGTGCCGAGGATGGCGGCGGCCCAGGCGAACCGGGTGGCCTCCAGGCCGAGGCCCTTGAGCCGGTCGACCAGTCCGCCGCCGCGGGCGGCGCGGTTGAGGGCGCGCAGCTCTCCCGCGTGCGCCTCGACGGGCTGGAGTTCGCTGTCCTGCACCTTGGCGAGGAGTTCGACGGTGTCGTAGGGGTTGCCGCCGGTGACGGCCCAGACCTCGCGGCAGAACGCGTCGTCGGCGTGCCGGCCGACGGTGGCCCGGGTGAGTCCGGCGGTCGCGTCGGGGGTGAGGGCGTTGAGGTTGTGGACGGGGCGGCCCGCGGCGGCGGCCACCGCGTCGAGCAGGCGGGCGCTGTCCCCGCTGACCTCGCCGGGCCGGCGGGCGACCACGACGAGGACGGACAGGTCGTCCAGGCGTTCGGTGAAGGCGGCGAGCCAGCGCAGGGTCTCCTGGTCGGCCCAGTGGGCGTCGTCGACGAGCAGGACCAGCGGCCACTGGCGACGGGCGAGCCGGCGCACCGCGGCGACGAGTCCGTCGCAGACGTACTGCGGGTCGGCGTTGTCCGCCTGCGGTTCCGCTATGCCGAGGGCGGGGCCGGCGATGTCGTACCAGTCGCCGAGGTACTCGCGGGCCTCCTCGGGCAGTAAGGACAGCAGCGCGGGCTGGAGCAGTTGCCGTACGACGTGGAACGGGACGGATCTCAGCGTCTCGGCGCCGCGTGCGGACCAGACGGCGCAGCCGCGCCGTTCCGCGATGCGCCGGGTCTCGGCCAGCAGCGCTGTCTTGCCGAGTCCCGCCTCGCCCCGGACGACCAGCAGGCTGCCCGCGGACGACTGGTCCGTGCACAGGACGTCGAGTGCCTGCGCGACGGTGGCGAGCTCGGCGTCCCGCTCCCACAGGGGAGCCGAGCCGGCCGCCGAGGGCCGTCCCTCCGTCATCCCGTTACCTCCCCAGGTCGCCCGAATGACGTACGGAACCCGAGCGTAGCCGTCGCGCGGGACCCGTGGTGGACGCTCGCGGCAGCTGTTGCCCGGCCGGGTGAAACAGGGGGCGGGCGGGCGACGCGACCTCCCGCGCGACCAGCGGACGGAGTGTCAACGAGGCCTGCCGGAGGGCACCGCCGAGAAATCCGGCGCAAAATATTCCGCTTTGCCCTCTTGGCGGTGGATCCTCTCATCCGGCTTTCACGGTCGCCTCTTACGGTGGGGGCATGACGCAGGTGACTCCTCCCGGGTGGTACCCCGACCCCGGGCAGACGAACGACGGTCCGCCCACCGAGCGCTGGTGGGACGGCAAGGCCTGGACGGACCGGACCCGCCCCGCCGGCACGGCCGCCGCGTGGGGTCCCCCGGCCGGGCCGGCGGCGGACGGCGGACCGCGGCCGGCCGAGTCGGCCCACCCGGCGGAACCGGCCCGCCCGGCGGCACCGGCGCCCTCGGTTCCCGCCGGGTTCGGCGCCCACCCGGGGTATCCGGCGCACCAGGGGTATGCCGGCCAGCCGGGCTATCCGGCGTATCCCGCCCAGCCGCCCGCCCCCTCCCGGCGCCGGCTGCGCACGGGCATAGCCGGCGGCCATCCCGGTGCCGCCCTGGAACTCTTGAG
>NZ_JBEXKG010000272.1:0-5848 GCF_040609555.1 Streptomyces sp. NPDC004658 | reverse complement strand
GGCCGCGCTGCCGGTCCGCCACGGAAGTCCGGCCGCCGACGGCCCGCCGACGCTCCGCCCGACGCCGCCGCACCGCCGGTGGCGTGCCGGACCCGCTCACCGGCCGCCGGACCCCGCCGCTCATGCCTTGCGGCGCGGGCTCCCGGCGTGCGGGCGAGCCCTAGCCGATGCCCTCGGTGTCGATCAGCTGCCCCTCGGCGCCGAGCCGTTCGGCGAGGTCGGGCAGGCTGGTGGCCTCGATGGCCGCGGGGAGCTGGGAGGCCGGGTAGGGCTGGGGGGAGCGGCGCAGCCAGGCCGTGGCGAGGCCGGCCCGGGCCGCGCCGTCGATGTCCCAGGGGTGCACCGACACCAGCACCACCTCGTCGGCCGGCACGCCCGCGGTCTCCACGGCGTGGGCGTACGCCTCCCGGGCGGGTTTCCAGCGGCCCGCCGCCTCCACGTCGAGGTGCGTCTCGAAAAAGTCGGTCAGTCCTTCCCGGTCGACAACCGCGCGGGTGGTGCCGGCGGAGCCGTTGGTCAGGGTGATCAGGCGGTACCCGGCGGCGCGCAGGGCCCGGACGCCGTCGGGGACGTCCGGGTGGAGGGGCAGCCGGGGCAGCGCGGCGAGGACGTGGTCCGCCGCCGCCTCGGGGTCGGCCACGCCCCGCGCCGAGGCCGCGAGCGTCCGCAGGCCGTCGCGGGCCACCTCGCCGAAGGAGGCGTGGCCCCCGGCCAGGCTCAGGGCGATCCCGTCCCGCAGCACACCGGCGAACCAGGCCGCGAGCGACTGCTCCGGCAGCCCGGTCTCCGCCATCCGGGCCGCGAGCGGGGACAGGTCGGTGAGTGTTTCGTTGACGTCGAACACGAGGACGCGGGGACGTCCGTCACCGGGCAACGGGATCGCCTCCTCCCAGGTGGCCGGCGGGCCCGGCCAGGGCTTCGCGTTCCTCGCGGTTCACCCACGACCAGGTGAGGAACACGCCGCCCGCGATGGTGGCTTCACCCGGACCTTACGGGCACCGCGTCCGGCGCGTCCGTCGACACACCACACGCGGCGGAGTCCCCCGGGACGCCGCACTCACACCTGCCGGATCCGTTTGGCCGGAACGGGCGGGGGTACTCCCGTCGCCGGCCACCGCCGAAGATGCCGTGGTCCGGACAGCGCGGGACAATCGAGGCACCGAGCGGGAGGAGGAGCCATGGGCGTGCGTACCTGGATCGACTCCTGGCCCGTGTACCGCCAGCTCACCGGCACGGACCCGCTCGGCCGCGGCGCCGCCGCGAAGAGCGGGCGCAGCGCGCGGCTGACCCCCCGGGTGGCCACCGCCGACCGGGTGGTGAAGTCCGTCTGCCCGTACTGCGCGGTGGGCTGCGGCCAGAACGTGTACGTCCAGGACGAGAAGGTCACCCAGATCGAGGGCGACCCCGACTCCCCCATCTCCCGCGGACGGCTGTGCCCCAAAGGGGCGGCGAGCCTCCAGCTGACCACCGGGGACGCCCGCGAGCACCAGGTCCTCTACCGGCGCCCGCACGGCACCGAGTGGGAGCGGCTGGACCTGGACACGGCGATGGACATGATCGCCGACCGGGTGATCGAGGCCCGCCGGACCGGCTGGCAGTGGGAGGCCGATCGGACCCGCACCCGGCGCACCCTCGGCATCGCCAGCCTCGGCGGGGCCACGCTCGACAACGAAGAGAACTACCTGCTCAAGAAGCTGTTCACCGCGCTGGGAGCGATCCAGATCGAGAACCAGGCGCGTGTTTGACACTCCTCCACCGTTCCCAGTCTGGGAACCTCGTTCGGACGCGGCGGCGCGACCACCTTCCAGCAGGACCTGCAGAACGCGGACTGCATCGTCATCGAGGGCTCGAACATGGCCGAGTGCCATCCGGTCGGGTTCCAGTGGGTGATGGAGGCCAAGGCGCGGGGCGCGAAGCTGATCCACGTCGATCCGCGCTTCACCCGCACCAGCGCGCTCGCCGACGTGCACGTGCCGCTGCGCGCGGGCACGGACATCGCCTTCCTCGGCGGGATCATCAACTACGTGCTCCGGCACGAGAAGTACTTCCGCGAGTACATCGTGGCGTACAGCAACGCGCCGGTGATCCTGCGGGAGGACTTCCGGGACACCGAGGACCTGGCCGGCGTCTTCTCCGGCCTCGACACCGACACCCGTGCGTACGACAACACCAGCTGGCAGTACGAGGGGTCCGAGGTGCAGGCGGCCTCCGGCGAGCGCGACCAGGAGTACGACGAGCGCACCGGCGGCGGAAGCTCGGTGACCGAGGCGGCGCGCGGCGAGGCGCACGGCTCCGGCGGCGCGGTGATCGGCGAGGGCGAGCCGGAACGTGACGAGACGCTGACCCATCCGCGCTGTGTGTTCCAGGTGCTCAAGCGGCACTACGCCCGCTACACGCCCAAGATGGTGGAGCAGGTCTGCGGGGTGCCGCAGGACGTGTTCCGGCAGGTGTGCGAACTCGTCACGGAGAACTCCGGGCGCGACCGGACCACCGCGTTCGCCTACGCGGTCGGCTGGACCCAGCACACGGTGGGCGTGCAGTACATCCGGGCGGCCGCGGTGCTGCAGACGCTGCTCGGCAACATCGGCCGGCCCGGCGGCGGCATCCTGGCCCTGCGCGGGCACGCCTCCATCCAGGGCTCCACGGACATCCCGACCCTGTTCAACCTGCTGCCGGGCTACATCCCGATGCCGCATGCCCACCAGAACCAGGACCTGGACGCGTTCATCGAGGCCGAGGCAGCGCACAAGGGCTACTGGGGCAACATGCGCGCGTACCTGGTGAGCCTGCTCAAGGCGTACTGGGGTGACGCGGCGACGCCCGAGAACGACTTCTGCTTCGACTACCTGCCCCGGCTCACCGGCTCCCACTCGACGTACGAGACGACGATGGCCCAGCTGGAGGGCACCTGCAAGGGCTACTTCCTCATCGGCGAGAACCCGGCCGTGGGCAACGCCAACTCCAAGCTGATACGGCTGGGCATGGCCAACCTGGACTGGCTGGTCGTCCGCGACTTCTCCCTGATCGAGTCGGCGACCTGGTGGAAGGACGGCCCCGAGATCGAGACCGGGGAGCTGCGCACGGAGGACATCGGCACCGAGGTGTTCTTCCTGCCGGCCGCCGCGCACACCGAGAAGGACGGCAGCTTCACCAACACCCAGCGGCTGCTCCAGTGGCACCACCAGGCGGTCGAACCGCCCGGCGACACGCGCAGCGACCTGTGGTTCGCCTACCACCTCGGGCGGATCATCCGGCGGAAGCTCGCCGGGTCCGGCGACGAGATGGACCGGCCGGTGCTCGACCTGGCCTGGGACTACCCGACGAAGGGCCGGCTGGCCGAACCGGACGCGGAAGCCGTCCTCGCCGAGATCAACGGCCGCGACGCCGAGGGCAACCCGCTCTCCTCGTACGAGCAGTTGAAGCCCGACGGCTCGACGGCCTGCGGCTGCTGGATCTACTGCGGTGTGTACGCCGACGGCGTCAACCAGGCGGCCCGCCGCAAGCCGGGCCGGGAGCAGGACTGGGTGGCGGCCGAGTGGGCGTGGGCCTGGCCGGCCAACCGGCGGATCCTGTACAACCGTGCCTCCGCCGACCCCGAGGGCCGCCCGTGGAGCGAGCGCAAGGCGCTGGTGTGGTGGGACCCGGACAAGGGTGAGCAGGGCGAGTGGACCGGGCACGACGTCCCCGACTTCAAGAAGGACAAGGCGCCCGACCACGAGCCGCCCGAGGACGCGAGCGGGCCGGAGGCCCTGTCCGGCACGGACCCGTTCATCATGCAGGCCGACGGCAAGGCCTGGCTGTACGTGCCGTCCGGGCTGACCGACGGACCGCTGCCCGCGCACTACGAGCCGCAGGACTCCCCGTTCCCGAACCTGCTGTACGACCAGCAGCGCAACCCGGTACGGCAGTTGCTGCCGCCGCACCCGGACAACCGCTACCAGCCGAGCGGCGACGAGCCCGGCTCCGGGGTGTTCCCGTACGTGGCGACCACCTACCGGCTCACCGAGCACCACACGGCGGGCGGCATGTCGCGCTGGCAGCCGTACCTGGCGGAGCTCCAGCCGGAGTTCTTCTGCGAGGTGTCCCCGGAGCTGGCCGCCGAGCGGGGCCTGGCCCACACGGGCTGGGCGACGATCGTCAGCGCGCGGGGCGTGATCGAGGCGCGGGTGCTGGTCACCGACCGGATGGCCCCGCTGACCGTGCACGGCCGCCGGCTGCACCAGGTGGGGCTGCCGTACCACTGGGGTCCGAACGGCTACAGCACCGGGGACGCGGCCAACGAGCTGCTGCACCTGTCGCTGGACCCGAACACGCACATCCAGGAGACGAAGGCGTTCGCCGTCGACATCCGCCCGGGCCGGCGGCCCCGGGGTCCGGCGGCCCCGGCACTGGTGCGGGCCTACCGGATCCGGGCGGGCATCGACGAGCACACGGGCACGGAGCCGTGAGCGGTGTACGGGAGCCGAGCGGTGTGAGCGGTCCTACCTGAGGACGACGGAGTGGGCCCCGCGCGGCACCAGCTCCCCGACCACCGGTGCCCCGGGCACCTCCCCGGCCACGAGCAGTCCGCCGGAGGTCTGGGCGTCGGCGAGCAGCAGCCGGGTGTCCGCGTCGGTGTCCCCGAAGTCGGTGTGCGGCGCGACCCACTCCAGGTTCCGCCGGGTGCCTCCGCTGACGTACCCGTCCCGCACGGCCTCCCGGGCACCCTCCAGGTAGGGCACGGCGGCGGTGTCGACCACGGCGGTGACGCCGGAGGCGCGGGCCAGCTTGTGCAGATGGCCGAGGAAGCCGAAACCCGTGACGTCGGTGGCGCACTCGGCGCCGGCGGCCAGCGCTGCCTCGGAGGCCTCCTTGTTGAGCGCGGCCATCGTGGCGACGGCGTGCGCGAACCGCTCGCCGGTGGCCTTGTGGCGGTTGTTCAGGACGCCGGTGCCCAGCGGTTTGGTCAGCGACAGCGGCAGCCCGGGCCGGCCGGCGTCGTTGCGCAGCAGCCGCCCCGGATCGGCGATGCCGGTGACGGCCATCCCGTACTTGGGCTCGGGATCGTCGACGCTGTGCCCGCCGCCGACGTGGCAGCCCGCCTCGGTGGCGACGTCCAGCCCCCCGCGCAGCACCTCGCGGGCGAGGTCGAACGGGAGCCGGTCGCGCGGCCAGGCGAGCAGGTTGACGGCGAGCACGGGCCGGCCGCCCATCGCGTACACGTCGGACAGGGCGTTGGCGGCGGCGATCCGGCCCCAGTCGTAGGCGTCGTCCACGACCGGCGTGAAGAAGTCGGCCGTGCACACGAGGGCGGTCCCCCGGTGCGTGACCACGGCCGCGTCGTCACCGGTCGCGAGGCCGACGAGGAGCGGGGTGTCGCCGCCGGCGAGCGGCGGTGCGGTCAGCCCGGCGACCACCTCTTCCAGCTCGCCGGGCGGGATCTTGCAGGCGCAGCCGCCGCCGTGGGCGAACTGCGTGAGCCGTACGGGCGTCTGACGGGCCGGTGTCGTTGTCATACCGGTGGTCTCCTGGGGCAGTAGCCTGACGAGCGGTGGAGGCGTGTGGGTGCCTGGTGGCCCTCCCGGTCTTCAAAACCGAGGTGCCCGAGGATCTCGGGCAGGCGGGTTCGATTCCCGTCCGCCTCCGTTCCCCCTCTCCGGACGGCAGCGCCGGCGCTGGTCGTCGACGCGCTCGGTGAATCCGCGGGCGTCCAGGAACTCCAGCAGCGGTACGGCCACCCGGCGGGTGGTGTCGAGCGCGCGGCGGGCCTCGCTCAGCGTGAACGGCTGGGGCAGCGCGCGCAGGGCGGCGGCCGCGTCGGCGTCCGCCACCAGCAGGCGGATGGAGTTGGTACCGCAGTCGATGGCGG
>NZ_JBEXKG010000271.1:0-5998 GCF_040609555.1 Streptomyces sp. NPDC004658 | reverse complement strand
GGACGCAGCCGGTCGACGGCGCGCTCGGCGCGTCGCGCGGGCGGCTCGGGGTGCAGTTCGTGCAGCACCAGCAGATGCCCCAGCAACTCGTCCTCGACGAGCCGTGCGGCCGCCTGCTCCCCGGCCAGGTCGAGCACCCGGGCCAGGGCCTCGCCGTAGACCTCGGTCAGCACGCGCACGGCCTCGACGGCGCCGGCCGCCGCGGGACCGGGCGCGGACTCCAGCCCGGCCAGCAACTCGTCCAGCCGGGCCAGCCGCGCCTCGACGACCGGGTCCGTGAGCCGGCCGGCGTCAGCCATGGTTCGCTCCGTACGTCGGCGAGTGCACGGTGCTCAGCGTCCTGCCCTTGCCCATGTACATGTGCACACCGCAGGGCAGACAGGGGTCGAAGCTGCGCACGGTGCGCATGATGTCGACGCCCTTGAAGTCGTCGGGACCGTTCTCCTCGAAGATCGGCTGTCCCTGCACGGCGTCCTCGTACGGGCCCGGGGTGCCGTAGATGTCGCGCGGGCTGGCGTTCCACGGGGTGGGCGGGTACGGGTGGTAGTTGGCGATCTTCTGGTCCCTGATCACCAGGTGGTGCGAGAGGACACCGCGCACCGCCTCGTGGAAGCCGCAGCCGATCGCCTCGTCCGGCACCTCGTAGTCCTGGAAGATCTTCGTCTCCCCGGCCCGCAGCAGTTCCATCGACTCCTCCAGGAACTGCAGGGCCATGGCGGCGGCGTAGGCGACGAAGTAGGGCCGGGCCCGGTCCCGTTCGATGGTGTTGCTCCATTGGGGGATGCGCCACTCCAGGGTGGTCTCCGGCAGCTCCTCCCCCCTGGGCAGGGAGATGCGCACGCTGTCGCCGGTGGCCTTGACGTACGGCGTGTCGACCAGGGCGCTCAGCGCGGTCGACCACAGCCGGGCGAGCGGGCCGCCCCCGGTGTCCAGCGCGAGGTGCTGACCGGTCTCGGGGTGGTACCAGCGCGGGCTCATCACCCAGCTGTAGTTGCCGGCGAAGTCCCGCTTCTGCGGCACCGGGACGGTGGTCTGGTTCCAGGGGTGCCGCATGTCGACGGGGTTGCCGAGCGGGTCGTGGGTGACGAACGGCTGCTCGTTGACCCAGTCCTCGTAGAAGGAGCTGCCGAGCAGGACGCGCAGGCCGAGGTTGATGTCGATCAGGTTGTTGGTGACGAGCTTGCCGTCCACGATGATGCCGGGCGTGACGTACATCGCCTTGCCCCAGCGGTTCATGTTCTCGTAGCGGTAGTCGACCACGTCGGGGTTCTGCCAGGCGCCCCAGCAGCCCAGCATGATGCGGCGCCTGCCGACCTCCTCGTAGCCGGGCAGGGCCTCGTAGAAGAAGTCGAAGACGTCGTCGTTCATCGCCACCGCCTTCTTCACGAAGTCGATGACGCGCATCAGCCGGGCGAGGTAGTCGGTGAAGGTGTTGGGCTGCGGCATCGTGCCGACGCCGCCCGGGTACAGCGTGGAGGGGTGGACGTGCCGCCCTTCCATCAGGCAGAACATCTCCCGGGTGACCCGGCTGACCTTCAGCGCCTCCTTGTAGACCTCGCCCTCGAAGGGATTGAAGGCCCGCATGATGTCGGCGATGGTCCGGTAGCCGTGGATGTCGCCGCGGGGCGCGTCGGTGCGCTCGGCGCGGGCCAGCACACCGGGGTTGGTCGCCTTGACCATCGCCTCGCAGAAGTCCACGAACACCAGGTTGTCCTGGAAGAGCGTGTGGTCGAACATGTACTCGGCCGCTTCGCCCAGGTTGGTGATCTGCTCGGCCATCCGCGGCGGCTTGACACCGTAGGCCATCTGCTGGGCGTAGTTGGAGCACGTGGTGTGGTTGTCGCCGCAGATGCCGCAGATCCGGGAGGTGATGAACCCGGCGTCACGCGGGTCCTTGCCCTTCATGAACACCGAGTAGCCCCGGAAGAGCGACGAGGTGCTGTGGCACTCCACGACTTCCTGGTTGGCGAAGTCGATCTTCGTGTAGATGCCGAGGTTCCCGATGATCCGGGTGATCGGGTCCCAGGACATGTCCACGATCTGCGCGGGCTTGCGCCCCGTGACCCGGGTCGGGTCCTCGGTGGTCGTCATGTCGCTTCCTGCCCCTCGTTCGTCGTAGGCGTGGGTGGGTGCCGGCGCTCAGGGTCGCCAGTGCGGGTCGTAACCGGTGGTCAGCTCCGGTCCGTTGTGGTGCCACTTGGGTTCGCGGTTCACCGCGATGCTGGTCAGGCCGCGCAGCCGCCGGACGACGGCGCCGTACGGCTTGAGCAGCGCGGACGACAGGGCAGCGCCGGTCGGCTCGTCCATGAACGGCATGAACGCGTCCGGGAAGCTCGGCATGGTGCAGCCGATGCAGATGCCGCCCACGTTCGGGCAGCCGCCGATGCCGGCCATCCAGCCGCGCTTGGGCACGTTGCAGTTCACGACCGGGCCCCAACACCCCGTCTTGACCAGGCACTTGGGGGAGTTGTAGTCCTTCGCGAAGTCCGCCTGCTCGTAGTACGCGGCCCGGTCGCAGCCCTCGTGCACCGTCTTGCCGAACAGCCACTGCGGACGCAGCATGTGGTCCAGCGGGGGCGGCGGCGCGGCACCGGCCGCGTGGTAGAGCACCCAGATGAGGGTCTCCATGAAGTTCTCCGGCTGGATCGGGCAGCCCGGAACGTTCACCACCGGCAGCGCGCCCCGCGACCTGAAGTCCCAGCCCAGGTAGTCCGCGAGACCCATGCAGCCGGTGGGGTTGCCCGCCATGGCGTGGATGCCGCCGTACGTGGCACAGGTGCCGGCGGCCACCACCGCCCAGGCCTTCGGCGCGAGTTGGTCGATCCACCAGTTGAGGGTCTGCGGCTCGCCCGTGTCCGGGTCGTTGCCGAACGACGTCCAGTAGCCGTCGCCCTCGATGATGTTCTGGTTCGGGATCGAGCCCTCGATGACGAGGATGAACGGCGACGACAACTCCCCGCGTGCCGCCGCCCGGTAGGGAGCGAGGAAGTCCTCGCCGCCCAGGCTGGGGGAGAGCACCTTGTTGACCAGGTTCACTCTCGGCAGGCCCGGGATGAGTCCGGCGACCAGGTCCTCGATGCCGGGCTGCCCGGCGGCCGTCATGGACACGGTGTCGCCGTCGCAGCTCATGCCCTCGGAGATCCAGAGGATGTAGATCTCGTCGAACCCGTTCCCGCGCGCCTCGGACCGGCTGGGTTCACGCGTCACTTCGGTGGTGCCGCTCTGGGTGGTCATGTCGTCGGCCTCCCCTGCACTCGGTCTCGGAGTCGGTCGTAGGCGGCGGCCAGGGGGGCCGCGAGGGTCAGGGCGGGCGGCTGGTCGGGGGCGTGCGGGTGCGGGCGGGTCGGCGCGGTGGCCTTGGCCTGGCGGATCAGCTCGCCCAGCCGGTCCAGTTCCTGCGCGGAGACGGCCTGACGCAGCCGGGGCATGAGGGTGCCCTCCTCCTCCCGGATGTGCTCCGTCACCTCACGGCGCAGCTCCGCCACCAGCTCGCCGGTCCGCGGGTCGCCCTCGCCGAGCCGGTCGAGCGCGAGGAGGGTGTGCTTCACCCCCATGTGCTCGCTCAGGTGCTCGTCGATCTCCCGGTCGCCGTCCGGCAGCACCTTCCTCGCCAGCGGATACAGGAGCATCTCCTCCAGGGCCGCGTGCTTGGACAGCTCACGCACCAACAGCTCCACGACACCGCGCCGTTGCCGGTCGGAGGCCGCGGCCTCGTAGTCGCGGAACAACTGCTCGACCATCCGGTGGTCGTGCACGAGGACGTCAAGGGCGTCCATCGAACCGTCCCTTCTCCGGCCCGTCGGCCGGACGCTCGGGCGGCCGCGGGGACTGCGGCCGGATCGGCCGGCCCGGACCCGGTGGGGCGGCGGGGCCGAGCGGTTCGACCTCGTCGGGCCGGAAGTAGTGGAAACGGCCGTACCAGCCGTGGAGTTCGGCGGCCGGATCGTCGTCGACCGTGACCGCCAGGTGCCTGCTGCCGTCCACGTCGTGGAAGACCGCGGCCACCCGCGCGGTGCGCCCGGCCAGGAACATGTCCTGGGCGTCGGCGCCCCGGCCGCGCGGACACAGCCGCACCCGGCTGCCGCCGCCCACGGGCACGCCGTCCACCAGCACGGTGTCCGTCGCCGGGGACAGCCCGTCGTCGCCGCCCTCCTGCCACCAGGCGGGCCGTCCGGCGGCGGGGGCCGGCGGCCGTTCGCCGACGGGCGTACGCGGGGTCAGGGAGCGGATGGCGCCGTGCAGCCGGGAGAAGACCTCGCGGGGCATGGTGTCCACCCGGTCGAGGATCCGCGCGGCCCGCGGGTCGGTGGCCCGGGCCTCCGCCTTCTCCTCGTCGGTCAGCAGCATCGTGCGCAGCGTGAGGATCTCGTCGATCTCCGCCGCGTCGTGCAGATCGCCCGGGCTCTCCGGCGCCACCTGCGGATGGTCGGGAAGGATGATCGGCGCGGACAGCAGCAGCGTGCCCGTCGCCCCGTCACCGCTCGCGGACTCGGGCGGTGTCCCGCCCAGCACCGGGAACGTGAACGCGTTGCGGCAGCCGCGGACCTGCTCCGCGAGAGCGGCCGGGGGATCGATCAGCGACACGAACTCCACCGCGTCGCCGGTCAGGAGGGTGTGCGTGGCGAGCAGGGCCTGCCCCAGCACCGCACTCCGGGAGGCCCTCGGGTCCGGCGCCTCGGCGGTGTTCTCGGTGCGGACCCGCAGCCTGCACAGCCCGGGACCGAGCCGCTCGGCGGTGACCGTGGTCCCGGCCCGCACCTCCCGGCGCCGGCGCACCGTCCGCCCCGCCCCCGCCGGCAGCGGCTCGTACTCCGTCCCGGCCGGCGCTCCCACGGCGACGGTCCGGCCGCCCCGCAGCAACTCCTCCACCGGCAGCACCACTTCGGTCTCGCGGGGCACGGCCTCCTCGAACGACAGGTGGGCGGTGCCGTCGGCCGTCCGCAACGACGCGACCGGGCGATGCGCCCCGTCCCCGTCGGCCGCCTCCACCTGCTTGTGCTGGAGTTGCAGGTACCGCACCCGCACCCGGACGGCCGCGTCGGCGTCCCGTACCCGCAGCACACACTCGGTCTGCTGGTACCAGGAGTCGGCGGAGCCGGACACCCCCGGCGTGACCGGCCCGTCCCGCTCCACCCAGTTCCGGGGCAGCAGCACCCCGAACTGCCAGCGGACCCGGTTCTTCGCCGAGGACCGGCGGTACGGATAGAGCAGATAGCCCTCGTACAGCACGGCGTCCGCGACGGCACTCAGCTGCGCACAGGCCCCGCCGGTTCCGTTCGCCATGCCCTCTCCTCACCACTGGTGCGCCCGTGGACTTCCACCCCCACGGTCACACCGGTCGCGTCCGCCCGCCCCTCCGGCGCACCGTCATTGCGCCGGACAGGGGAGAACACGCGTGCGTCAGGCGGTACGGGCGAGGTCCAGGCAGCAGCGGACGAAGTCCCGTACGACCGGGTTCCGGTCGTCGGCCGGTGCCCAGGCCACGGCGACCCGGGACGGGCTCACCCCGGTGACCGGGCGGTAGACCACGCCGGGGCGGGCGTAGAACCGGGCGGCGGACGCGGGCGCCAGAGCGACGCCGTAGCCGCTGGCGATGGCGCTCAGCCAGTCGTCGGGCTGCTCGGTGACCGCGCCGATCCGGACCGGGCGGCCCTCGCGCTCACCGGCGGCCAGCCAGTGGTCGCGCCAGGCGCCGGTCTCCGGCGGTGCGGCCACGAACGGCTCGTCCCACAGCTCCCGGAAGGCGATCTCCGCCCGGCCCGCGAGCCGGTGCGTGCTCGGCAGCGCCACCCAGCGCTCCTCGCTGAACAGCACCTCGACCCGCAGCGCGTCCTGACCCGGGAACGGCAGCCGCAGCAGCGCCGCGTCCACCTCGCCGTCGGCCAGACCGGCGCTCGGGTTCGTCCAGGCCGCCTGCCGCAGTTCGGCACGCCATCCGGGCCGCCGCCGGGCGAACTCGGCGACGATGCCCGGCGTCGCCTCGTTGGCCGCGCTCGCG
>NZ_JBEXKG010000270.1:0-6072 GCF_040609555.1 Streptomyces sp. NPDC004658 | reverse complement strand
GCCTGGCGCTGATCGCGCTGCTCGCCC
Source organism: Streptomyces sp. NPDC004658 (assembly GCF_040609555.1). NCBI lineage: Bacteria > Bacillati > Actinomycetota > Actinomycetes > Kitasatosporales > Streptomycetaceae > Streptomyces > Streptomyces sp. NPDC004658. The sequence continues at coordinate 6,045 of NZ_JBEXKG010000270.1, read as the reverse complement.
CGGCCTGCCCCGGGCTGCTGCGCCTCCCGCACGTCTCCCCGACGGCGGTCGCCGTCGTCCTGGGTGCCGTCGTCCTCGCGGCGGTCCCGCTCGCCACCCCCCGGTGGCCGCGCTGCCGGCGAGCGCTCGCCACCGTGGTGGCCGACCTCCGCGCGCTGCACTCCTGCCCGGCCCGCGCGGGGGCCCTGTGGGGCGGCTCCCTGGCCTTCGCCGGTCTGCACGCGCTGGTCCTGGTCGCCGTCACCCGGGCCGTCGGCCTGCCGCTCGCACCGCTCCAGGTGGCCCTGCTGTACCTGGCGGCGAGCAGCGCGGCAGCCCTGCTGCCCTCGCCGGGCGGCCTCGGCTCGCTGGACGCCGCGCTCGCCCTCGCCTTCACCGCCGCCGGCGCCCCGGGAGCCGCCGCGGCGTCCGCCGTCCTCGGCTACCGGCTGCTGACCGTGTGGCTGCCGCTGCTCCCCGGCCTGCTGGTGCTGGCGGTGCTGGTGCGCCGCAAGGTCCTGTGAGGGCGGGGGAGTTTCCGGCGTGTCCGCTTCAGGTAGGAGTCGGGTACTGCCGTGCGCCACAGGAGGGGGAGCCATGCAGGGGAACGACCGCGCGGGCCTGCCGGAAGAGGCCTTCTTCACGCCGGGGACGTCGTCCTTCACCGAGTTCCTCGCCGCCCACCGACCCGGGCTCCTGCCCACCGCGCCCCCGTTCCCGCCCGGCGTCCGCGTGCCGGCGGACCGGTTCCCGCACGGCACCACCGTGCTGGCGCTCACCTACCGCGACGGCGTGCTGATAGCCGGGGACCGCCGGGCCACCATGGGCAACCTCATCGCCCAGCGCGACCTGGAGAAGGTGCACCCCGCCGACGACCACACGGCCGTCGCCTTCGCCGGCACCGTCGGTCTCGCCCTCGACATGGTGCGGCTCTACCAGGTGGAGCTGACCCACTTCGAGAAGATGGAGGGCGTTGCGATGACCCTCGGCGGCAAGGCGGCCCGCCTCGCGGCCATGATCCGGCAGAACCTCGCCCAGGCCATGCAGGGCCTCGCCGTCGTCCCGCTGCTCGTCGGCTACGACCTCACCGCGCCCGGGGGCGGACGCGGCCGGATCTTCAGCTTCGACGCGGCCGGCGGGCTGTACGAGAAGCGGCACTTCCACGCCGAGGGCAGCGGCTCCCCGTACGCCCGGGGCGCCCTGAAGAAGCTGTACCGGCCGGACCTGTCCCGCCGGGAGGCGGCCCTCGCCGCGGTCCAGGCGCTGTACGACGCGGCGGACGACGACTCGGCGACCGGTGGGCCCGACCTGAACCGCCGGATCTTCCCCGTCGTCTCGGTCATCACCGAGGACGGCTACGAGCGGCTGCCCGAGACGGAGACGGAAGCCCTGAGCCGCGAGACGGTCCGGCAGCGCGCCGGCCGTCCGGACGGCCCGCCCGCCTCGCCCTGACGGGCACCGCCGGCCGGGATGTCACCGGCCTGTCCGTCGCCGTCGCCCTCCGCATCGGCACGGTGGAACTGCTCGGCCTACTCGCCGGGGAGCTGCACCCGCGCGGCGCCTTCTTGGACGGCGGGCCTGGCCGAACGGTCCGCCGACTGATCGGCCGGGGTGCCGGCGGGGTTAATGATCCGGTCACGGGAAACGCGGACCAGGACCGCCCGCGAACCCGAAGGAGGCGACCATGAGCGACCAGCAGTCCGAGCAGTCCCCCATGGCGGACGACGCGTACCAGCCCACGGGCAGCAACGAGGAACAGGAGGACGCCGGGCCCCTGGACCTCCAGGACGCTGTCGGCGAGCGCTCCTACGACGACCTGCTCGACGAGGGCTACTCCCCGCCCGAGCGGCCCCTGGGCGTCACCAAGCACGGCACCACCGCCGCCGAGCAGCACGAGGGGGAGACCCTGGACGAACGGCTCGGCCAGGAGGTCCCCGACGTGACCCCCCCGGCCGGTGACGAGATCGGCGACCTCCCCGGCGGGGACGGCGAGCCGGTCGACCCCGAGGCCGGCGCGTCCCGCGCGGGCCGGCTGGTCGCGCCCGACGAGGGCGCCCACGCCGACACCACCAAGGAGGAGATCGCCGAGGACGTCGGCATCGACGCCGGAGCGGCCGGGGCCGAGGAGGCGGCGGTGCACGTCGTACCGGACGAGACCCGGCTGCCGGAATGAACGGGATCCCATCGCGGGGGGTAGCTGGCCGGTTGCCCTCCGTGTGGCGTCCCGCGCAGCGCACGGCCGGGCGCGCACGCGCCCGGCCGGCCTCCCCGTTCGTGTCCCTGACGTCCCCGGACCGCCCTAGGGCAGCAGCTTCTCGATGGCCGCCGAGCCCTCCGACTCCAGCTTGCGACGCGCCCAGTCGAGGGTCTTCGGGGTGACGTCCCGCCCCGTCGCCATCACCAGGTCCTCAGGGGTGACGTCCCTGGCGGGCGCGGAGTGGAGCAGGGCGTCCGGGGTGCAGACGTCGTCCGACGAACGGGACTCTTCGGGTGTGGATGTCGACATGATGCCTCCTCCTCGGTCCGGATGACCGCATCCGTGCCGGTGCCTTTCGAACGGGGCACACTCTCACCATTGCCCTCCCTGGCGCCCCCTGCATCCGGAGGCGCCCACGGAACGGGTGACAAGTGCCTTCCCACCCCGGCGCGAACCACTCGCCTAAGCTGGAAAAAACTCGCATCAGCCGCATACCGCACGCCCCGCTCACCGGGAGGCCGCCGATGGCCGATTCGCCGTTCCACGGGGACGGAACCCGCAGTCCCCGCTACCTGCCCATCGCCGAGCACGGACTCATCGGCGACCTGCGCACGGTGGCCCTCGTCGGCAGCAACGGCACGATCGACTGGTACTGCTGCCCGGCCTTCGACTCCCCGAGCGTCTTCGCGGCGATCCTCGACGCCGAGCGCGGCGGCCGCTTCGAACTGGCCGCCGCCGTGCCGGCCCGCACCAAGCAGTTCTACTTCCCCGACACCAACGTGCTGATCACCCGGTTCTTCACCGAGGACGGCGTCGGCGAGGTGCAGGACTTCATGCCGATCGTCGGCGAGGAGCCCGGGGACGTGGGCCGGCACCGGCTGATCCGGCGCGTGATGTGCGTCCGCGGCACCGTCCCCTTCCGGATGCTGGTCGCCCCCCGCTTCGACTACGGCGCCGCCGCGCACACCATGCGCGCCCTGGACGGCATGGTGGTCTTCGAGTCGCCCGCGCAGTCACTGTCGCTCACCTCGACCGTCGCCCTGGAGTACGACGGGCGGGACGCGCGCGCCGACTTCAAGCTCGGCGAGGGAGAGTCCGCCGTGTTCGCCCTCGACCAGGTCGACGGCGAGGTGTCCCCGCGCGGCTGCGCCCACGAAGAGGCGGAGCACCAGTTCAACGCCACGGTCGCCTACTGGCGGCGCTGGCTGCACCAGTCCCGCTACCGGGGCCGCTGGCGCGAGATGGTGCACCGCTCCGCGCTCACCCTGAAGCTCCTCACCTACGCCCCCACCGGCGCCATCGTCGCCGCCCCCACCACCAGCCTGCCCGAACAGCTCGGCGGCGAGCGCAACTGGGACTACCGGTACGTGTGGGTGCGTGACGCAGCCTTCGCCGTCTACGCGCTGCTGCGGCTCGGCTTCGCCGGCGAGGCCGAGGCGTTCATGCGGTTCCTGACCACGCACATCAGCCCCGGCTGCGGCGACGGCTCCGACCCGTTGCAGATCATGTACGGCATCGACGGCCGCACCGAGCTGCCCGAACGCGTCCTGCCGCACCTGGAGGGCCACCTGGGCTCCGCCCCGGTCCGGGTCGGCAACGCCGCCGGCGGCCAGCTCCAGCTCGACATCTACGGCGACCTGATCGACTCCATCTACCTCTACGACAAGTGGGCCCAGCCCATCTCCAGCGGCCAGTGGGACGACGTGTGCCGTCTGGTCGACTGGGTGTGCGACCACTGGGACCAGCCCGACGAGGGCGTGTGGGAGACCCGCGGCGGGCGCAAGAACTTCACGTACTCGCGGCTGATGTGCTGGGTCGCCATCGAACGGGCCATCCGCCTGGCCACCCACCGCGGGCTGCCCGCCGACCACCGCCGCTGGCGCCAGGCCCGCGACACCATCTACCGGCGGATCATGGAACGCGGCTGGTCCGAGCGCCGGAACGCCTTCGTCCAGTACGAGGGGGGCGACGTCCTGGACGCGTCCCTGCTGATGATGCCCCTCGCCAAGTTCATCGCCCCCACCGACCCCAAGTGGCTGTCCACCCTGGACGCCCTCACCGAGGACCTCGTCTCCGACTCGCTCGTCTACCGCTACGACCCGCAGGCCAGCCCCGACGGACTGCGCGGCGACGAAGGGACCTTCTCCATCTGCTCCTTCTGGTACGTCGAGGCGCTGGTCCGGGCCGGCCGGCTCGACGAGGCCCGCCTGGCCTTCGAGAAGATGCTCACCTACGCCAACCATCTCGGCCTGTACGCCGAGGAGATCGGCCGCACCGGCGAGCAACAGGGGAACTTCCCGCAGGCGTTCACCCACCTGTCCCTCATCAGCGCCGCGTTCAACCTGGACCGCGCCCTCGGCTGACGCCGCCCCGCGTCCCGGCACGGCGACGTCTGTCACCGCCGTGTCACAGCGCGTCCGCGCGGCACAACCACCCCCACCCCCACCGGGTCCAACCCTGCACCGGCACCCGACCAGCCGGCTGACGGACCATCAAGCACCCACGGGGGTAAGGGACATGACCAGCAACACCCGCCGCACCGCAGGCTCCGCCGCCGTCGCCGCGGCCTCCTTCCTGCTGCTGGCCTCGGCCGGCGTCCTCGCCGCACCGGCCGCGTTCGCGGGCGTACCCGGCGGCACCGCGGCGGCCGACCGCAACAGCGACTTCAACGGCGACGGCTACACCGACCTGCTCACCGGCGTCCCCGAGGGGACCGTCGACGGCAAGGAAGGCGCCGGCTACGTCACCGTGCAGTACGGCGCCCCGAACGGCATCGGCACCAACGCCACCGTCCCCAGGGGCCGGGTCCAGGTGATCAGCCAGTCCACCCCGGGCGTGCCCGGCACCTCCGAGGCCTGGGACGACTTCGGGCAGGCCGTCGCCACCGGAGACCTGGACGGCGACGGCTACGACGACGCGGTGATCGGCGCTCCCGGCGAGGACGAGGGCACCGTCGCCGACGCCGGCCGGGTCACCGTCCTGTACGGCTCCGCGAAGGGTCTCGGCGCGGAGCAGAACGCCTCCGTCACCGCGGCGAAGCCCGCCGCCGGCGCCCGCTTCGGACTGTCGGTGGCCGCCGCCCGGTTCACCGGCGACGTCGACTCCGACCAGCTCGTGGTGGTCGACCAGAAGGTCGGCCTCACCGTGTTCACCTGGCACGCCGGCGTCCTGCGCCAGGTCGGCGCCCCGCACTCCACCGGCCACCGGCTCCAGCCCGGCTACGTCACCACCGGCGACTACGACCACAACGGCTTCGCCGACCTCGTCGTCTCCGGCTACAGCCCCGACGACGACTACACCAAGGGCTGGTCGGCGTACTACGCGGGCGGCCCCGACGGCCTCGCCTACCGGCGGGACCTGCACGGCGGCCTCGGCTCGGCCTCCGGCGACATCGACCGCGACGGCTACGACGACCTCGTGCTGGGCCAGCTCAGCGCCGCCGACGAGGCCGCCGGCGACGCCAACGCGCCCGGCGGCCTGGTCGCCGTCTACTACGGCGGCGAGGACGGCCCGGCCGGCACCCAGGGCCCCGGCACCGCCCCGCAGTGGTGGTCGCAGAACTCCCCGGGCGTCCCCGGCACCGCCGAGGACGGCGACGCGTGGGGCGCCGACCTGTCCGTGGCCGACGTGAACGGCGACGGCTACGCGGACGTCGCGGTCGGCGCGCCCGGCGAGGACATCGGCACCGTCGCCGACGCCGGGGCGGTCTGGCTGCTGCCGGGCTCCCGCACCGGTCTCACCGGCAGCCACGCCCAGTCCTTCGACCAGAACACCCCGGGCGTCCCCGGCACGGCCGAGGCCGACGACGTCTGGGGCGCCCAGGTCCGGCTCGCCGACACCGACGGCGACGGCCGCGCCGAGCTGGTGGC
>NZ_JBEXKG010000269.1:0-6103 GCF_040609555.1 Streptomyces sp. NPDC004658 | reverse complement strand
GCGCCCCCTGCGCCGACGCGCCGCCGGGAAACCCCGGCACGCCGTGGGCCGGGGTGCCGTCGGCGAACCTCGGCACACCGCGTGCCGGGGTGCCGTCGGACGGACGGGGCGCACCCGCGGGGCCGCCTCCCGGCAGCCGGGCCGCGCCGCCCTTGGCGGGCCTGTCCCCTCCGCCGCCCTCGGGGCGCGCACCGCGCGTGTCGTCGGGGCGCGCACCGCGGCGCTCCCCCTGCCGTGCGGCTATGTCCGCGGCATCGCCCTTCGGGGCCGGTCCGCGGCGGCTGTGGCGTCCCACGCCGGCCCTCAGCTCCTCGTGTCCGCGCCGGCCGCGTGGCCGTCGGCGGTGTGCGCCAGCAGGTCCCGGAACGCGCCCGCCACCACGTCGGGGTACTCCATCATCGCCACATGCCCGGCGTCCGGCAGGGACAGCAGCCGGGAGTCACGGAAGGCGCGGGCGGCCTTGCGGGCCATGCGGAAGCCGACGAGCTGGTCCCGGCCGCCGTAGATCAGCAGCGTGGGGGCCAGCACCCGCTCGGCCTGGCGCCACAGCCCGTGCTGCCCGCCGAGCGTGTAGGCGTTGACGATCCCGCGCGCGGAGCGGGTCATCGCGTCCCAGAAGTACGGCAGCCGCAGCCGCCGCTCCAGCTCCTCCACGGCGTACTGGAAGGCCTCGGGCGAGACCCGCCCGGGGTCGCCGTAGCAGAGCGCCATGACACCGCGTACGCGCTGCTCGGCCGTCCACTCCTTGGTGAGCCGGGTGAACAGCGCGGCGACGCCCGGCACGCCGAGCAGGGCGGTCGGCACCGCGCTGCGCTGCACCCGCAGCTCGGGCAGGGCGGGCGAGACGAGCGTGAGCGTGCGGACCAGGTCGGGGCGTACGGCGGCCACGCGCGTGGCGACCGCGCCGCCGAGTGAGTTGCCGAAGAGGTGGACCGGGCCGCGGCCGGCCGCGTCGAGGTAGCGGATCACCGCGCGCGCGTGCCCGGTGACCGAGTAGTCGCCGTCGTCCGGGGGCGGTGAGTCGCCGAAGCCCGGCAGGTCGACCGCCTCGCTGTCGACGACCCCGTCCAACTCCGCCATCAGGGACGACCAGTTCTGCGAGGAGCCGCCGAGCCCGTGGACGTACAGCGCGGGCGGCAGGTCCTCGCGCGCGGGTGGCCGGGAACGGACGGTCAGGGTGACACCGGGCAGGCCCACGGATCGCAGCCGCTCGCCCTCGCCGACCCGGACGGGCGCCACCCTGGGGAGCACACTGGCGGCCGGCACGGAGGGCGACTCGGTCGAAGACATGCGGCAATGTTACGAGGTGATCACGTCACGATTGATGTGTTCGCCGTCACAGCATGGACCGCCCGGATCCGGAGAACCAGGCATCGAACGGGCCTGACGGCATGGCGTCCGGATCAGCCGTCTCCTAGGCTCGTACAGAGGGCACCCGCGTGTGGCCCCTGCTGCTTCAGGGACGTTCGTAGGAAGGGAGCCCACCATGGCCTATGACCCCACCGAGCCCGACGCGATCGAGGACATCGAGGACCTGGAGGCCGATGCGGCAGTGGAGAGGGACGTCGAGGCGCCCGAGGTGGACGCCGCCGAACAGCACGCGGACATCGCGCCGGACCGCGACGATCCCCTGACGGGCGTGGACCCGGCTCGTGGCAGCGAGGCCGACCTCATCGAACAGGCGCGCGTGGTCTCGCTCGACGAGGACGACTACCGCTAGCCGCGCCGAGGACGGCCGCCACCGCGGTGACGAGGGGCGATCATCCGCGCCGGCGAGGGACGGTCAGCCGCGCCGACGAGGGGGGACCACCGCTTTCCCCGCAGGCCCGCGCGGGACCCGCACGGCTCCGGCCGGCGACCCGTACGGCTTTCGCCACCCGTCCGGTACGTGAAATTCTGCGCTCGCACCGCGCACACCACGGTTACCGAAAAGTACGATGGCCGCGCGGCCGACACCGCATGTGGACGACTTTGGGAGGCGGCGTGACAGCCATCGAGCAAACTGAGGCGGCACGCCCACGGGGCACCCGTCTGCCGCGCCGAGCCCGGCGGAACCAGTTGCTGGGCGCCGCTCAGGAGGTTTTCGTCGCGCAGGGCTACCACGCGGCGGCGATGGACGACATCGCCGAGCGGGCCGGAGTGAGCAAGCCGGTGCTCTACCAGCACTTCCCCGGCAAGCTCGACCTCTACCTCGCCCTGCTGGACCAGCACTGCGAGTCGCTGATCCAGGCGGTGCGCGGCGCGCTGGCGTCGACGACCGACAACAAGCAGCGCGTCCGCGCGACGATGGACGCCTACTTCGCCTACGTGGAGGACGACGGCGGGGCCTTCCGGCTGGTCTTCGAGTCGGACCTGACGAACGAGCCCGCGGTGCGCGAGCGCGTGGACAAGGTCACCAACGAGTGCGCCGAGGCGATCTGCGACGTCATCGCCGAGGACACCGGGCTCTCGCGCGCGGAGTCGATGCTGCTCGCCTCCGGTCTCGGCGGGCTCGCCCAGGTGGTCGCCCGCTCCTGGCTGCACAGCGACCGCAGCGTGCCGCGCGACCAGGCGGTGCAGCTGCTGACCTCGCTGGCCTGGCGCGGCATCGCCGGCTTCCCGCTGCACGGCAGCGAGCACCACTGACGGCCGTTTGTTCCCGCGCGGTGTTCGCTCCTGGCGTTCCGGCCCGCAGCGTGTACGTCCCCTCACCGGGCTAATGTGTGCAGCGTAGGGCGCGGAAGATCGCGCACATCACTGACCGTCGGAGGGACATAGCCGTGGAGGTCAAGATCGGCGTGCAGCACGCGCCCCGCGAGATCGTTCTGGAGAGCGGTCAGAGCGCCGAGGAACTCGAGCGCGTGGTGGCCGAGGCGCTGACGGGCAAGACGGGGCTGCTCAGCCTCCAGGACGAGAAGGGCCGCAAGGTCCTCGTGCCGACCGACCGTCTGGCGTACGTGGACATCGGCGAGCCGACCGTCCGCAAGGTCGGTTTCGGCGCGCTCTAGACCGCAGTCGCGAGAAGGGCCCGGCGGCCGTGTGCCGCCGGGCCCTTCCGCGTGACCTGCGCACGGATGGAGCACAGGTCCTTCACAGCGCAGGATTGCAATCCGCAGGTCACGGGTAAGACGGGCTACGACCGTCGAGCCAGACCGGCCGTGGGAGGGACCCCCGACATGATCCTCGAAGCACTCGCCTCCGCCGTGCTCGGTCTGATCCTCGCGTGGGCGGCGACCCGACGCCTCGCCCACCGGCTGCCGACCCGCCCGCTGGTGTTCTGCACGGGCGTCGCCGGAGCCCTCTTCGGGGACTTCGTCACCCACACCGCCCTCGGCCCCGGCACGGCCCTGCTCAGCCTCCTGGGCGCGGCGGTCATCTCGGTCGCGTCCCTGTCCCTGCTGCTGCGCCCCGCGGGCCGCCTCCGCCGCCGATCAGCGACGGCGTGAGGGCTGCGCCCCAAGGGGCGCGGGGACCCGCGCGAGCAGCCGCAACGCGCCCGCGGCTGCGGGACGGCAGGCCCCGCCCCCACGGAGCGCTACGCCGCCAGGCCCAGCGCGGCCATCCGCTTCGTGTGCGCCTCGGTGATCCGCGAGAACATCCTGCCGACCTCGGCGAGGTCGAACCCGTCGGCCACCCCGCCCACGAGCATCGTGGACAGCGCGTCCCGGTCGGCGACCACCCGCTGGGACTGCGACAGCGCCTCCCCCATCAGCCGCCGCGCCCACAGCGCCAGCCGGCCGCCCACGCGCGGGTCGGCGTCGATGGCGGCCCGCACCTTCTCCACCGCGAACCCGGCGTGCCCGGTGTCGTCGAGGACGGCGAGCACCAGTTCGCGCGTGTCGGAGTCGAGCCGGGCCGCGACCTCCCGGTAGAAGTCGCTCGCGATCGAGTCGCCGACGTACGCCTTGACCAGGCCCTCCAGCCAGTCCGAGGGCGCCGTCTGCCGGTGGAAGCCGTCGAGCGCGGCGACGAACGGGTCCATCGCGGCCGTGGGCTCCTCGCCGATCTCGGTCAGCCGGTCCCGCAGCCGCTCGAAGTGATGGAACTCGGCCGAGGCCATCTTCGCCAGCTCCGCCTTGTCCGCGAGGGTCGGCGCCAGCTTGGCGTCCTCCGCGAGCCGTTCGAACGCCGCCAGCTCCCCGTACGCGAGCGCGCCGAGCAGATCCACGACCGCGGCGCGGTACTGCGGGTCGGCGGACGCCTGCGCCCAGTCCTGGGCGGCGACACCGGTGGGTTCGGCGGGTTCGGCGGACGCGTTCTCAGGCTTGTCAGAGCTAGTCATGAGGCGCACAATAGCCCGCTCCACGCCCCACTCAAGCCCTGGTCAACGAGTGTGACCACGACTACGTGACCAAATCGGCCATCGCATGTGCGCGATTCCGGGGTATGGTGGTAATGCGCCTGCCAGAGTGCGTCGACGATGCTCGACGTGTCCCGACAGGCCGCACGCATGAGGATGCCCGGTCGGTGGCCCGATCGGCTCCGACCCGACAGCCCTCCACGGCCGTACGGCAGTGATCGTACGACGGCAGGAGGGAACCCTCAGCGGTACGAGCGCTAGAGCGTCGGCAGAGGTCCCGTGTCATACGGCTTGCCCGAGTGGTTCGTCCGTACGGCAGCCGACGTCCCCGGCACGGTCAGACATGACCCCCGCTCGCTCGCCTCGCACCGCGCACACAGAAGAGGCAGCACCCTGACTACGACGTTTCGAGAACTCGGAATCCTCCCCGAGACCGCCGAGGCCCTGGAGGCCGTCGGCATCACCACCCCCTTCCCCATCCAGGAGATGACACTCCCCGTCGCCCTCTCCGGCACGGACGTCATCGGCCAGGCCAAGACCGGCACCGGCAAGACGCTGGGCTTCGGTCTTCCGCTCCTGGAGCGCGTCACCGTCCCCGCCGACGTCGAGGCCGGACGCGCCGCCCCCGAAGCCCTCACGGACGCTCCGCAGGCGCTCGTCGTCGTCCCCACGCGCGAGCTGTGCACCCAGGTCACCAACGACCTGCTCACGGCCGGCAAGGTCCGTAACGTGCGCGTGGTCGCGATCTACGGCGGCCGGGCCTACGAGCCCCAGGTGGAAGCCCTGAAGAAGGGCGTCGACGTGGTCGTCGGCACCCCGGGCCGCCTGCTCGACCTCGCGGGCCAGAAGAAGCTCGACCTGAAGCACGTCAAGTGCCTGGTCCTCGACGAGGCCGACGAGATGCTCGACCTGGGCTTCCTGCCCGACGTCGAGAAGATCGTCAACATGCTGCCGGCCAAGCGCCAGACGATGCTGTTCTCGGCCACGATGCCGGGCGCGGTCATCGGCCTCGCCCGCCGCTACATGAACCGGCCCACGCACATCCGCGCCACCGCGCCGGACGACGAGGGCGCCACGGTCGCGAACATCAAGCAGTTCGTCTACCGCGCGCACAACATGGACAAGCCGGAGATGGTCGCGCGCATCCTCCAGGCCGAGGGCCGCGGGCTGGCCATGATCTTCTGCCGTACCAAGCGCACGGCCGCCGACATCGCCGAACAGCTCCAGCGCCGCGGGTTCGCCTCCGGCGCGGTCCACGGCGACCTCGGCCAGGGCGCCCGCGAGCAGGCCCTGCGGGCCTTCCGCAACGGCAAGGTCGACGTCCTCGTCTGCACCGACGTCGCCGCGCGCGGCATCGACGTCGAGGGCGTGACCCACGTCATCAACTACCAGTCCCCCGAGGACGAGAAGACGTACCTGCACCGCGTCGGCCGCACCGGCCGCGCGGGCGCCAAGGGTACGGCGATCACGTTCGTCGACTGGGACGACATCCCGCGCTGGCAGCTGATCAACAAGGCGCTGGAGCTGGACTTCAACGACCCGGTGGAGACGTACTCCAGCTCCCCGCACCTGTTCTCCGACCTCGGCATCCCCGAGGGCACCAAGGGCACCCTGCCGCGCTCCCAGCGGACCCGGGCCGGCCTGGACGCGGAGGAGCTGGAGGACCTCGGCGAGACCGGCGCACGGGGCGGTCGCGGTGGCCGCGGTGGCCGCGGTGACCGTGCCGAGTCGGCCCCGGCCGAGCGCGAGCGCCCGGCCCGCACGCCGCGCCGCCGTCGCCGCACGCGCGGTGGCGCCCCGCTGGACGCCTCCCCGGACGCGCCG
>NZ_JBEXKG010000268.1:0-6154 GCF_040609555.1 Streptomyces sp. NPDC004658 | reverse complement strand
CACGTGGAGACCCAGTGCCTGGCCGACAAGCACGGCAACGTGGTCGTCGTCTCCACCCGTGACTGCTCCCTGCAGCGCCGCCACCAGAAGCTGGTCGAGGAGGCCCCGGCGCCGTTCCTGTCCGAGGAGCAGGTCGCCGAGCTGTACCGGGCGTCGAAGGCCATCTTGAAGGAGGCCGGCTACGAGGGCGCCGGCACCTGTGAGTTCCTGGTCGGCCAGGACGGCACGATCTCCTTCCTGGAGGTCAACACCCGCCTGCAGGTGGAGCACCCGGTGACCGAGGAGGTCGCCGGCATCGACCTGGTCCGCGAGATGTTCCGCATCGCCGACGGCGAAGAGCTCGGTTACGACGACCCGGTGCTGCGCGGTCACTCGTTCGAGTTCCGTATCAACGGCGAGGACCCGGGCCGCAACTTCCTCCCGGCGCCGGGTACGGTCACCCGGTTCGACCCGCCGTCCGGCCCCGGTGTCCGCCTGGACGCGGGCGTGGAGTCCGGCTCGGTCATCGGCCCGGCCTGGGACTCCCTGCTCGCCAAGCTGATCGTGACCGGCCGCACCCGCAAGGAGGCCCTGGAGCGCGCCGCCCGCGCCCTGGACGAGTTCCAGGTCGAGGGCATGGCCACGGCGATCCCCTTCCACCGCGCGGTGGTACGGGACCCCGCCTTCGCCCCCGAGCTGACCGGCTCCACGGAGCCCTTCGCGGTGCACACCCGGTGGATCGAGACCGAGTTCGTCAACGACATCAAGCCGTTCGCCGCGCCCGCCGACGCCGAGGCGGAGGAGGAGCTGGGCCGGGAGACGGTCGTCGTCGAGGTCGGCGGCAAGCGCCTGGAGGTCTCGCTGCCGTCGTCGCTGGGCATGAGCCTGGCCCGCACCGGCCTCGCGGCCGGCGCCAAGCCCAAGCGCCGCGCGGCGAAGAAGTCCGGCCCCGTCGCCTCGGGCGACACCCTCGCCTCGCCCATGCAGGGCACGATCGTGAAGATCGCCGTCGAAGAGGGCCAGGAGGTCAAGGAAGGCGACCTGGTCGTCGTCCTGGAAGCCATGAAGATGGAACAGCCCCTCAACGCCCACAAGGCGGGCACCATCAAGGGCCTGACCGCCGAGGTCGGCGCGTCCATCACGTCGGGCGCGGCGATCTGCGAGATCAAGGACTGACCCCGCCCGGAACCCCCTTCCCACGCCCGGCGAACCGGCCGCCCCGGTCCGCCGGGCGTGGCGTTCCCGGCGCCCGCTCACGGAAGGGGCGGACCGCGCGTGGCCGTCCGCTCCGAGCGGGCGAACCAGCGGCCCGGCCGGCACGGACCGGACCGAGGGAACGATTCACCGTCAGTTCGGCGGAGTGCCGGACTTGTTGCCCGATGCCAGGGACCGCCCGAGACGGCACCCGGGTGCGGCACCGGCCGCCCCGGTCCGCCGGGCGTGGCGTTCCCGGCGCCCGCTCACGGAAGGGGCGGGCCACGCTCGGCCGTCCGCTCCGAGCGGGCGAACCAGCGGCCCGGCCGGCACGGACCGGATGACCGAGGGAACGATTCACCGTCAGATCGGCGAAGTGCCGGACCTGTTGCCCGATGCCAGGGACGCCCGAGACGGCACCCGGGTGCGGCACCGGCCGCCCCGGTCCGCCGGGCGTGGCGTTCCCGGCGCCCGCTCACGGAAGGGGCGGGCCACGCTCGGCCGTCCGCTCCGCGCGGGCGAACCAGCGACCCGGCCGGCACGGACCGGATGACCGAGGGAACGATCACCGTCAGTTCGGCGGAGTGCCGGACAGGGGACCGGCGAAGGCACCCGGGTGCGGCACCGGCGGCGCGGTCCGCCGGGCGGTGTCCCCTCTCGGCCCCCGCCGGACCGGGGCCTGTCGTGTGGATCAGGCCCCGCGTCCGCGAGCTGATGCGGACGACAGGTCCTAACGGCGCCGCAGGTCGGCGACGCGCCCCCGGTCCGTGGCCGTCGGCTCGCCCAGGCCCGTGGTGGAGCGGAGGGCGGAAGAGCCCGGTACGTGGCCCCTGCGCGGTCCCGGCAGGGGAGCGCGGCGGCCCGCCGGGACCTGGTCACCCCCCGGGTTCCCGCTCGCCCCCGCAACGGCGATCTGCACGCCCTGGTCCGCGAGCGCCTGCAACTCGGTGGCTGCGCGGTCGTCGTGGGCCGGCGGCTCGTCGGTGACCAGCCGGGTGATGAGGTCCGTCGGCACGGTCTGGAACATGGTGTCCGTGCCGAGCTTGGTGTGGTCGGCGAGGACCACGACCTCCGCGGCGGCCTGGACGAGGGCCCGGTCGACGGATGCCGAGAGCATGTTGGAGGTGGACAGGCCGCGCTCGGCCGTCAGGCCGCTTCCGGAGAGGAATGCCTTCGACACGCGCAGACCCTGGAGGGACTGTTCCGCACCGGAGCCGACGAGGGCGTAGTTGGAGCCGCGCAGGGTGCCTCCGGTCATCACGACCTCCACCCGGTTGGCGTGGGCCAGCGCCTGCGCCACCAGGAGGGAGTTGGTGACGACCGTCAGGCCCGGCACGCGCGCGAGCCGGCGGGCCAGCTCCTGCGTGGTCGTACCGGCCCCGACCACGATGGCCTCGCCTTCTTCGACGAGGCCCGCGGCGAGGTCGGCGATGGCCGTCTTCTCGGCGGTCGCGAGGTGGGATTTCTGCGGAAAGCCGGACTCTCGCGTGAACCCGCCCGGCAGTACCGCACCGCCGTGTCGGCGGTCGAGGAGTCCTTCTGCCTCCAGTGCCCGCACGTCCCGCCGTACGGTCACTTCGGAGGTCTGGACGACGCGGGCGAGCTCACGGAGCGACACGGCACCGTTCGCTCGCACCATTTCAAGGATCAATTGGCGACGTTCAGCAGCGAACACGAAACTGACAGTAACCCCAGCGACCGTCTGGTTTCAGCAGTTTGCGCCGAATAACAGAAGTTGTTCGCATGGCGGGGCGGGAAGTGGTATAGAACCCGCCCGCCCCGACTATGCCGGCCGCACACGCCGCAACCCCCTGTGACCAGGGGGGAGTCGGCCGGGACCGTCAGGCCTCCGCGCTCGCCTTGCGGGTGTGCAGCTGCCGGGCGACCTCCGCGATCGACCCCGAAAGGGAGGGGTACACCGTGAACGCGTTCGCGATCTGTTCGACCGTCAGATTGTTGTCGACGGCGATCGAGATGGGGTGGATCAGTTCCGAGGCGCGGGGCGCCACCACCACACCGCCCACGACGATCCCGGTGCCCGGCCGGCAGAAGATCTTCACGAAGCCGTCCCGGATGCCCTGCATCTTGGCGCGCGGGTTGCGCAGGAGCGGGAGCTTGACGACCCTCGCGTCGATCTTGCCCGCGTCCACGTCCGCCTGGGTGTAGCCGACGGTGGCGATCTCGGGGTCGGTGAAGACGTTCGAGGACACCGTCTTCAGGTTCAGCGGGGCCACCGCGTCGCCCAGGAAGTGGTACATGGCGATGCGCCCCTGCATGGCGGCGACGGACGCGAGGGCGAAGACCCCGGTCACGTCACCGGCCGCGTAGACGCCGGGAGCGGTCGTCCGGGACACCTTGTCCGTCCAGATGTGACCCGACTCGCGCACCTTGACGCCGGCCTCCTCCAGACCGAGGCCCGCGCTGTTCGGGACGGCACCGACGGCCATCAGGCAGTGCGTGCCGCTGATGACCCGGCCGTCGGCCAGCGTCACCTCGACCCGGTCGCCGACGCGCTTGGCGGACTGCGCGCGGGAGCGGGCCATGACGTTCATGCCGCGGCGCCGGAAGACGTCCTCCAGGACGGCGGCGGCGTCCGGGTCCTCACCCGGCAGCACGCGGTCCCGGGAGGAGACCAGCGTGACCTTCGACCCCAGCGCCTGGTACGCGCCGGCGAACTCGGCACCGGTCACACCCGACCCGACCACGATCAGCTCTTCCGGCAGCTCGGTGAGGTCGTAGACCTGGGTCCAGTTGAGGATGCGCTCGCCGTCGGGCCGGGCGTCGGGCAGCTCGCGCGGGTGACCGCCGGTGGCGATGAGGACGGCGTCGGCGGTGAGGGTCTCCTCGGTGCCGTCGGCGGCGGTGACGACGACCTTCCGGGACCCGTCCAGGGCCTGCATGCCCTCCAGCCGGCCGCGCCCGCGCATGACCCGGGCGCCGGCGCGGGTGACGGAGGCGGTGATGTCGTGGGACTGGGCGAGGGCCAGCCGCTTCACCCGGCGGTTGACCTTCCCGAGGTCCACGCCGACCACCCGGGCCGCCTGCTCCAGCGGCGGGGTGTCGTCGGCGACGATGATGCCCAGCTCCTCGTACGAGGAGTCGAAGGTGGTCATCACCTCGGCCGTAGCGATAAGGGTCTTCGACGGCACGCAGTCGGTCAGCACCGACGCTCCGCCCAGACCGTCGCAGTCGACGACGGTCACCTCCGCGCCGAGCTGAGCGGCGACCAGCGCCGCTTCGTATCCGCCGGGTCCGCCACCGATGATCACGATCCGAGTCACGTACTCCATTGTCCCGCACGCTTCAAGGTGCTACTGCCCGGGGGCGCCACCGGGTCACCCGGGGCGCGCGGTGCGCCTGCCGTACCCTCTCCCCATGTCGCTCTATGCCGCGTACGCCGGCAACCTCGACGCGCGCCTGATGTCCCGCCGCGCCCCGCACTCGCCGCTGCGCGCCACCGGCTGGCTGAACGGCTGGCGGCTGACCTTCGGCGGTGAGCAGCTGGGCTGGGAGGGCGCGCTGGCGACGATCGTCGAGGACCCGCTGGCCGCGGTCTTCGTCGGCCTGTACGACATCGCACCCATGGACGAGGAGTCGCTCGACCGGTGGGAGGGCCTGGGTCTCGACATCTACCGCCGGGTACGCGTGCGCGTGCACACCCTGGACGGTGAGGAGCCGGCCTGGACGTACGTCCTCAACGCGTACGAGGGCGGGCTGCCGTCGGCGCGCTACCTGGGGGAGATCGCCGACGCGGCGGAGTCGGCCGGGGCCCCGCACGACTATGTGATGGAACTGCGCAAGCGCCCCTGCTGACCCTTCGCGGCGCGTCGCGGCGCCGTTTTTCCGGCTGTTTGTGGAAACCGACAAGACAACGAAGGCAAACCCGTGGGCTCTGTCATCTACGCGCGTAGGCGAAGACCGGCTACCCTCATCGGCGTGAACGCATCTCTTCTTCCGGACGACATCCAGGGCGACCCCTACGCCGCCGCCGACGCCGCCGCCGCGCGCCTGCGCGCCCTCACCGGCGCCGAGACCCACGACGTCGCCCTCGTGATGGGCTCCGGCTGGGCTCCGGCCGTCGACGCCCTGGGGGCACCCGACGCCGAGTTCCAGGTCACCGAGCTGCCCGGCTTCCCGCCGCCGGCCGTCGAGGGCCACGGCGGCAAGATCCGCTCGTACTCCTTCGGTGACAAGCGGGCCCTGGTCTTCCTGGGCCGCACCCACTACTACGAGGGCCGCGGCGTGGCGGCGGTGGCGCACGGCGTCCGTACGGCCGTCGCGGCCGGCTGCAAGACCATCGTGCTGACCAACGGCTGCGGCGGTCTGCGCGAGGGCATGCGGCCCGGCCAGCCGGTGCTGATCAGCGACCACATCAACCTGACGGCGACGTCCCCGATCGTCGGCGCGAACTTCGTCGACCTGACGGACCTGTACTCGCCGCGCCTGCGCGCCCTGTGCAAGGAGATCGACCCCACGCTGGAGGAGGGCGTCTACGCCCAGTTCCCCGGCCCGCACTACGAGACCCCGGCCGAGATCCGCATGGCCCGCGTCATCGGTGCGGACCTGGTCGGCATGTCCACGGTCCTGGAGGCCATCGCCGCCCGCGAGGCCGGCGCCGAGGTGCTCGGCATCTCCCTGGTCACCAACCTGGCCGCGGGCATGACCGGCGAACCCCTCAACCACGAGGAGGTCCTCCAGGCCGGCCGCGACTCGGCGGCCCGCATGGGCGAACTGCTGGCCCGGGTACTGGGCAGGATCTGAGCGGGGCAGTGCCTTGGCTTCGAGCGGGGCGGTGCGCTTGGCTTTGAGCGGGCACGCTGACGCGACCGGCTCCGAGCGAAGCGCCACACTCGGCTTCGGACGGGGCGGCGCGCTTGGCTCAGCGGGCGCGGTGCCGCGACCGGCTCGGGGCGAGGCGGGGCGCCCGGCTCGCTTCGGGCGGGGCAGTGCGCCTGGCCTTGAGCGGGCGCGGTGTCACGAC
>NZ_JBEXKG010000267.1:0-6201 GCF_040609555.1 Streptomyces sp. NPDC004658 | reverse complement strand
GTCCCGGGCGAGGGCGGCGGCCTCGGCGAGCCGGGCGGCGACCTCCGGGTCGGTGCCGGTGGTGGCGAGCGCCAGGTGCCGGGCGCGTTCGATCGGGTCGGAGGCGGCGGTGGACAGCGCCGCGTGCGCGGCCCGCCGTTCGTGCGCGGGCGCCTCCGCGTACAGCGCGGCGGAGATCAGCGGGTGCGCGAACCGTACGGCCGGGGCGTCCGGCTCGGTGGCCAGCAGCCCCAGTTCTGCGGCCTGGGCGCACTCGGCCTCGGCGTTCTCCCGGCCGGCCGCGTGCAGCAGGGCCGGGGTGGGGCGGGCGCCGGCGCTGGCCACGAGCAGGGTGCGGCGGGCCTCTACCGAGAGCATGTCGAGCCGGCTGAGCACCAGGGCGCGCAGCGAGGTCGGCACGGGCAGCGGCTCGCCCGCCCGGGGCGGGGTGGGGCTGTCGGCGAGGGCGCGGCCCAGCTCCAGGGCGAACAGGGGGTTGCCGCCGCTGGTGCGGTGGATCTCGCGGACCGTGGAGCGGGACAGGCAGCCGTGGCCGCGGTGGTCGAGCAGCTCGGCGACCTGGCCGCGCGAGAGCGGGCCCAGCCGGACCGCGAGGGTGCCCGGCGGACAGGCGCGCAGGTGACGGCCGTACTCCTGGCTGTCCTGGCCCTCCGTGCGGACCGCGCAGAGCAGTTGTACCGGAGTGCCCTCCAGGCGCCGGGCGGCGAAGCCGAGGAGTTCGGCGCTGGCCGGGTCCAGCCACTGCAGGTCGTCGGCGACGACCAGGACGGGGCCGTGGGCGGCGAGGGCGCGCAGCGCGGAGAGCACGGCCAGGCGCAGGGCGAGTCCGTCGCGCTGGAGGCTGGACTCGCCGCGGCCGGTCAGCGCCGACTCCAGGGCGGTGCGCTGGGCGGCGGGCAGCCGCGGGGAGACCTCGTCGAGCACCAGGCCGAGGAGGTCGGCGAGGGCGAGGAAGGGGAGGTGGGATTCGGACTCGGTCGCCGAGCAGCGCAACACCGTGTGCGCGGTGGCGCCGTATTCCTCGGCCAATGCCCGCAGGACGGTGGATTTTCCTATTCCGGCGGGGCCGTGGAGCAGCACACTGCCCCCGGAGGCGAGTTGCCCACGGGCGCCGGCGAACAGCTCCTCGCGGCCGATGACCAGGTCGGGGCGGCACCTGGCAGACTCCTGGAAGTCCCGTCGCACGGTCACCGCTCCCCTCGTGTGTCGTGTCCGTACCAAATTCTAGGCAACGATCCTTGAAATTCGGACGGAAGCCCTGGTGAGGGAAATAACAAACGGTCAAGCAGAGGGAAATTCAAAGCGGCAGCCGATGAATGGTCAGGTTTCGTGACCGGCGGGTTTCCTGGCCGGTCACGGGGCTACGGCAGCAGCCCCGCCCTGCGCGCCGCGGTCACCGCCTCCCCTCGGGTGTGCGCGCCCAGCTTCCGCATCGCCGAACGCAGATATCCCTCGACCGTCTCCGGGCCGATGCCCAGCCGCTCGGCCACCGCCGCGTTGGTGGCCCCCGCCGCCACCCAGGACAGCACGTCCACCTCGCGTGGCGCCAGGGTCACGCCCCCGGCTCGCGGCGGCGCGGTCAGCAGCCCGCACGCGTCCAGCAGTTCGGCCCGCAGCACCGGGTCGGCGATCCGGGGGGCCAGCGCCCGCAGCGCCGCGTGCGCCTCGCGCACCTGTTCCCACACGGCACCGTCGTCGGTGCCGGTCCGCTCGGGCCGGGCCGCCGCCAGCAGTTCCCGCGCCTCGTCCCGCACCACCAGCGTCTGCTCCACGTCCCGCGCCACCGCCACCGCCGCGCCCAGCGCACGGTCACCGAGCGGCCGGGCCGAACGCAGCGCGCCGTACAGCACCCCGCGCACCCGGCGCCGCACCACGACCGGCACGGCGAGCACCGCGCGGATGCCCTCGGCGGCCACCGGCACGTCGTACTCGTGGCTGATCTGCCGCGAGCTGGAGTAGTCGGTCACCGCGCACGGCCGGGCCAGCGCCACCGCCTTGCCGCCGAGCCCGCTGCCGGAGGTCACCGCGAGCGAGCGCAGCGCGGCCGTGGTCGTGCCGCTCAGCTCGCTGATCCGGATCTGCGGCCGGCCGGACTCCACCAGGCCGCCGAAGGCGACGGGCAGTCCCGTCGCCCGCCGCAGCCGGGCCAGCGCGCCACCGATCTCCACCGCCCCCACCGCGTCTGCCGTCACCCGTCCGCCCTTTCGGCCGCCCACACCCCCGTTCGGGGGTAGTGAGACCCGCATCACGGATTAGACGATGCCAGAGAGCCGCCCGGCAATGGTCCGGAGCATAGGAGGACAACCGATGACGACGGCGACGGAGATGTTCCGCAGGGCACGGGACTTCCTGCTGGAACACCGCGAGGACTACGCCACCGCCTACGACGGCTTCCGCTGGCCCCGCCCCGAGCACTTCAACTGGGCGCTGGACTGGTTCGACGAGATCGCCGACGGCAACGACCGCACCGCGCTGCACATCGTCGAGGAGGACGGCACCGAGACCCGGCTGTCCTTCGCGGAGCTGTCCGAACGGTCGAACCGGGTGGCCCGGTGGCTGCGCGAGCGCGGGGTCGCCGCCGAGGACCGCGTCCTCGTCATGCTCGGCAACCAGGCCGAGCTGTGGGAGACCGCGCTGGCCGCGATGAAGCTGCGCGCGGTCGTCATCCCGGCCACCCCGCTGCTCGGCCCGGCCGACCTCGCCGACCGCGTGGAGCGGGGCCGGGTGAAACACGTCGTCGTCCGGGCGGAGGACACCGCCAAGTTCGCCGACGTGCCCGGCACCTACACCCGGATCTCCGTCGGCGGCCTGCCGCAGGAGGGCTGGGAGCCGTACGAGGACGCCTACGCGGCCCCCGCCGACTTCGTCCCGGACGGCCCGACCCTGGCCGACGACCCGCTGATGCTGTATTTCACCTCCGGCACGACCGCCCGCCCCAAGCTGGTCGAGCACACCCACACCTCGTACCCGGTCGGGCACCTGGCCACCATGTACTGGATCGGCCTCAAGCCCGGCGACGTCCACCTGAACATCTCCTCGCCCGGCTGGGCCAAGCACGCCTGGTCCAACCTGTTCGCGCCGTGGAACGCCGAGGCGACCGTCTTCGTCTTCAACTACACCCGCTTCGACGCCGCCCGGCTGATGGCCGAGATGGACCGCGCCGGCGTCACGACCTTCTGCGCCCCGCCGACCGTGTGGCGGATGCTCATCCAGGCCGACCTCGGGCAGCTGCGCACCCCGCCCCGCGAGATCGTGGCCGCCGGCGAGCCGCTCAACCCCGAGGTCATCGAGCAGGTGCGGCGCGCCTGGGGGGTGACCGTCCGGGACGGCTTCGGGCAGACCGAGACGGCCGTGCAGGTCTCCAACAGCCCCGGCCAGCCGCTGAAGACCGGCTCCATGGGCCGCCCCAGCCCCGGCTTCCGGGTGGAACTGCTGGACCCGGTCTCCGGCGCGCCCGGCGCCACCGAGGGCGAGATCGCGCTCGACCTCGCCGAGCGCCCCGTCGGCCTGATGACCGGCTATCACGGCGACCCCGACCGCACGGCGGAGGCCATGGCGGGCGGCTACTACCGCACCGGGGACATCGCCACCAGGGACGAGGAGGGGTATCTCACCTACATCGGGCGCAGCGACGACGTCTTCAAGGCCTCCGACTACAAGGTGAGCCCGTTCGAGCTGGAGAGCGCGCTGCTGGAGCACGAGGCGGTGGCCGAGGCGGCCGTCGTCCCCGCCCCGGACGCCCTGCGGCTCGCCGTGCCCAAGGCGTACGTCGTCCTCGCCGAGGGCTGGGAGCCCGGCCCGGACACCGCGAAGGTCATCTTCGAGCACTCCCGTGACGTGCTCGCGCCCTACAAGCGCATCCGCCGGCTGGAGTTCGGCGCGCTGCCCAAGACCGTGTCCGGCAAGATCCGCCGGATCGAGCTGCGCGAGGCCACGGCGGCCGGCTCGGAGAACGAGTACCGCGAGGAGGACTTCCGGTGACCCCGCAGCTGTCGTACACGCACGGGACGAGCCCCACCGCGCTGCTCGGCGACACCATCGGCGCCAACCTGGACCGGGCCGTGGCGACCTGGCCGGACCGCGAGGCACTGGTCGACGTGCCGTCCGGGCGGCGCTGGACCTACGCGGAATTCGGCGCGGCGGTCGAGGAGTTGGCGCGGGCTCTGGTGGCCGGCGGGATCGCCAAGGGCGACCGGGTGGGCATCTGGGCGGTGAACTGCCCGGAGTGGGTGCTGGTGCAGTACGCCACCGCGCGCATCGGCGCCATCATGGTCAACATCAATCCGGCCTACCGCACCCACGAGGTCGAGTACGTCCTCAGACAGTCGGGCGTCGCGCTGCTGGTGGCCTCCCTGCGCCACAAGACGAGCGACTACCGGGCGATGGCCGAGCAGGTGCGGGGGAACTGCCCCGAGCTGCGCGAGATCGTGTACATCGGCGACCGCAGCTGGGACGAACTGCTCGCACGGGCGACGCCCGACGTGCCGTACGAGGAGCTGTCCTGCGACGACCCCATCAACATCCAGTACACGTCGGGCACGACCGGTTTCCCGAAGGGCGCCACCCTCTCCCACCACAACATCCTCAACAACGGCTACTTCGTGGGGGAGTCGATCGCCTACACCGAGCAGGACCGCGTCTGCGTCCCGGTGCCCTTCTACCACTGCTTCGGCATGGTCATGGGCAATCTCGCGGCCACCTCGCACGGCGCCTGCGTGGTCATACCGGCGCCGTCCTTCGACCCGGCGGCCACGCTGGAGGCGGTGCAGCGGGAGCGGTGCACGTCGCTGTACGGCGTCCCGACCATGTTCATCGCGGAGCTGAACCTCCCCGGCTTCGCCTCCTACGACCTCTCCACCCTGCGCACCGGCATCATGGCGGGCTCTCCGTGCCCGGTGGAGGTGATGAAACGCGTGGTGGCCGAGATGCACATGGAGCAGGTCTCCATCTGCTACGGCATGACGGAGACGTCCCCGGTCTCCTTGCAGACGCGGATCGAGGACGACCTGGAGCACCGCACCGCCACCGTCGGCCGGGTCCTGCCCCACCTGGAGGTCAAGGTCGTCGACCCGGCCACGGGCGTGACCCTGCCGCGCGGCACGGCGGGCGAGCTGTGCACGCGCGGCTACAGCGTGATGCTCGGCTACTGGAACGAGCCGGAGAAGACGGCCGAGGCTATCGACGCGGGCCGCTGGATGCACACCGGGGACCTCGCGGTGATGCGTGAGGACGGGTACGTCGAGATCGTCGGCCGGATCAAGGACATGATCATCCGGGGCGGTGAGAACATCTACCCGCGCGAGATCGAGGAGTTCCTGTACGCCCACCCGAAGATCCGGGACGTCCAGGTCGTCGGGGTGCCGCACGAGCGGTACGGCGAGGAGGTCCTCGCCTGCGTCATCCCGAGCGACCCCGCCGACCCGCTCACGCTGGAGGAGCTGCGGGACTTCTGCGCGGGGCGGCTCGCGCACTACAAGGTCCCCAGCAGGCTCCAGCTCCTCGACGCCTTCCCGATGACGGTGTCCGGAAAAGTCCGCAAAGTGGAGCTGCGGGACGCGTACGGGGCGTGATGCCGGGTGTGAAACGGCCGGGAACGAGCATCCGGTGAATGCTCCACGGCGGTCCCCGGGCGAGCGCACGGTCGGCGGCGCGCTCGGCCCGGGGAGCGTCGGGCGGGCCCGGTTCCCGGGGAACGGTCAGACCCGTCCGTCCCGTTCCCTCGTTCCGTGTTCCGGTGCGCCCGTGGTGCGCAGGGTGCCGGCGGGCTCGTTCACCGGCTGCGGGACGCCCGCGAGGTCGAGCACGAACAGCGGGACGCCGAGGGCGTCCGCGCCGGCCCGGGCGGCGTGGGTGTAGCCGGCGAGGGAGAAGTACACGCACTCGGCGGACTCGGTCATCGCCGTCAGCCACAGGCACTCCACGTCCCGGGGCCCGGCCGGCCGTACGGTCGGGTCGACCTGGGCGAGCAGTCCGCGGGCGGCGAGTCCGATGCCGTTCGGCGGGCGCTGGTCCGCCCGGCGGATGTCCCGGTAGCCGAGCCAGCGGAGGTAGAGCGCGGCGGTGGTGACGGCATCCCGGGCGGTACGGATGGCGCGGGGCCGGAAGGGGGGACGGTGGCCGGGGGAGGGGCCGGCGCCGGCCGGTTCCCGGGCGCCTGCTGGTCCCTGCGCGCCGGCGGCCCCCGGTGGGTCGGACGGTCCG
>NZ_JBEXKG010000266.1:0-6274 GCF_040609555.1 Streptomyces sp. NPDC004658 | reverse complement strand
GCGGCGGTGGCCGCTGCCCTGGTTCGGGGAGCGGCGGCCGGCGGTGTCGGCGCTGGCGGCCGCCGCCGTCGTCGCGGTCGTGGCCGTCGCCGTCGTGTGGGCCGCGTACCTGGTCGTCGACCCGCGGTTGCGGTTCGATCCCGCCGAGCCGGTGCCGGGTGTGCACGGGCTGCGGGCCCGCCTGGTGGAGCTGTTGCCGGTGCCGCCGGCGTACCGGGCGGGGATGCGGGTGCAGTTCGGGCTGGAGGACCAGCCCTGGCAGGGGTATCTGTTCGGGCACCTGTACACCGGTTCGCTCTGGTACTACCTGCCGGCCGCCCTGCTGGTGAAGACGCCGCTCGGGCTGCTGGCGCTGGGCGCGGCCGGTGCCGTCGCGGCCGTGGCGGTACGGCGGCTGCGCCCCGCGGCGCCGTACCTGCTGCTGCCGCCCCTGGTGCTGCTGGCCGCGGCGATGACGGGGGCGCGGGACTTCGGCACCCGGTACGCGCTGTTCGTGCCGGTGTTCCTCGCGGTGGCGGCGGCCTGCCCGACGGCCCTCCGGTGGCGGTGGCGCGGGCTCCTGACCGGCGCGCTGGTGCTCTGGGTGGCGGTGAGTTCGCTGCGGACCTTCCCGTACTACCTGCCGTACGCCAACGAGGCGTTCGGCGGCCCGGCGCACACCCACCGGCTGCTGCACGACGCGAACGTGGACTGGGGCCAGGACCTGGGCCGGCTCGCCGACCGGCTCCGGGAGCGGTACCCGGGCGAGCGGGTGTGGCTGGTGTACAAGGGCAGCGGCGTCCCGTCGTACTACGGCATCCACGCGGCGGATCCGCGGAGGGTGCCGCAGGAGCGGGTGCACGGGCTGCTGGCGGTGTCGGACTCCGCCGCCGCCAAGGCGCGCGGCCGGCTCGCGGAGCTGCTGGCGAGCAGCCGGCCGGTCGGCGAAGTGGGCCATTCCATCGGCCTGTACCGGCGGTGAGCCCACCGTCTCAACCCCCTGGTCACGACGGTCGGTGAGCTATGTTGAGTCCTCGTGGCAGACAAAGGAGGCCGACCGGTGCCCTCGCCGCAGCAGGCACGCGCACAGGCATCAGCGATCACGTCGGGCAAGGCGGTGCCCGCGGCGGAGGCCGCACCGACCTCCCGGCTCAGGGAACTCTTCGACGGCCCGCGTCTGTCGCCGGGGCAGCGGCGCATCGCCCAGTACCTGATCGAGCACATCACCGAGGCCGCGTTCCTGTCGATCACCGAGCTGGCCGACCGGGTCGGGGTCAGCCAGCCGTCCGTCACCCGCTTCGCCGCCGCCGTCGGCTTCAGCGGCTATCCGGCGCTGCGCGAGAAGCTCCAGTCGATCGCGCTGAGCAGCCTCGCCGGGGGGCCCGGCGAGGAGAACCGGGCGAACGAGCTGCAGGCGGCCGTCGACGCCGAGATCGAGAACCTGGAGAACCTGCGGCGGGACTTCGCCGACCCCGACCGGGTGATCCACGTCGGCCGCGAGCTGTCCCGCTCCACCCCGCTGACCGTGCTGGGCCTGCGGATCTCGGTGTCGCTCGCCGAGTACTTCGGGTACGCGGCCCGCCGCATCCACCCGGACGTACGGCTGGTGACCCGCGGCGGCAGCGTGGCCTACGACGCGCTGCTGCAGTCCCGGGAGGCCGGCGGCAGCTGGGTGCTGGCGTTCGCCATGCCCCGGCACTCCCAGGAGACCCTGCACGCCGTGCGGGTGGCGCGCGGCGCGGGTCTGAAGGTCGCCCTGGTGACCGATCTGGCGCTGGGGCCGCTGGCCGACGAGGCCGACGTCACCTTCGCCACCGGCACCGGCTCCCGGCTGGTGTTCGACTCCTACGCCGCGCCCGGCGTGCTGGCCGCGGCGCTGCTGCAGGCCATGACCGACGCCGATCCGGAGCGCACCCAGGCCCGGCTGGAGAAGTACGAACAGCTCTCCGAGCAGCACCAGTTCTTCCTCAGGGACTGATTCGGCCGATCCTTCCGCCAGGTCCGGGCGATCGTGAAGATCTTGCGGCCACCGATGCCGTGGACGGGGATGATTCACCGCATATCGCGCATGAATGTTTTCATACGTCTTGCAAACCGGTCGGCATATATAAATACTGCTCGGCGGGCTCCCCGCCCACCGCCCCGAGAAAGCCGACGGACCGCCCATGCGCACGCCCCACCGCACGCAGCGCCGGCTCCCCGCGTCCGGGGCCCGCGAACGGACACCCTCTGCCGCCGTCCCCTACCCACGTCGGCGCCCGGGGTGTACCGGGGTGCGTCGTCTGCGCGACGTGCCCGCGGCGGCCCCGGTCATCCCCTAGACCGGGGCCGCCCCGAACCCGTCGACCACCCTCCGACGCCGCACACCGGAAGCGATGAACATGCCCCTGACCAGCACGCGCATCAGCCCCGACTGGCCCTGTCAGGTCAAGACGCCGGGCTCCTACGACTGGGAGCGCTCGGCCGCCAAGTGGCTGCGCGACCTGATCCCGGCGCGCTACGCCAGCTATCCGGCGTTCATCCGGCACCCGGTCCTGCTGGCCCGGCACGCGCAGATCCAGGTGCAGCAGGAGATCCGGGTCGCACGGACCGCCCTGCAGACCGCGCGGGCCGAACTGCCCGTGCTCGGACTGCCCGAATCGGTGATCGAGCACACGATCAAGCTGTACGCGGCGGAGGTGCTGCAGCTGCAGCACATCGCGCGCAGCGTCCGCGCGGTCAGCGAGGCCCTGGCCACCCGCGGCGCGGCCCGCTGACCTGGCCGGTCCCCTCCCTCACCGCCGCCTCACCGCTCCGCCGCCCTTCCCCGCCCCGCCGCTGCCCGGACCGTCCCTCGCGTCCACCGGGCGGGTGAATCCCGACCCGGCAGACGAGTGATCGAACGGGCCCGGATGTGCCATGCTCATCGCGTGACGAGCGAGCCCCTGCCTCCGGTGGACCGCGGAACCAGCGCCGATCTCGCGGCGCTGGCCAAGGTCGTCGCCCGGCAGCGCGCCGAAATGGAACGGCTGCGGGACCTGGCCGCCACCTCCGCGGTCCTGGAGCGCGCCAAGGGCGTGCTGATGGCCGTCACCTCGTGTACGCCGGACGCCGCGCACCAGGAGCTGGTCCAGCGCGCCAAGGACGGCAACCGCACCCTCCTCGAACAGTGCTGGCTCACCCTGGGCGCCCTGCCGCCCCGGCAGCAGCCCGCCACGCCCCCGGCTCCGGCCGCCACCGTCCGCTCCTGGGAAGGCGTCCCCGACGGCACCGCGGACCTCACGGGCGTGCTGGGACACATCGGCCGCGACCTGCTCCGCGTCGGCTCGCCGCACGGGCTGGCCGGATGCCTGCTGGAGCACCTCGCGCCCGAGGCGGACGCCGACGCGGTGATGCTGTACGAGCGGCTTCTCGAGGGCGGGCTCGCACTGATCGGGTACGCCGGGATCGACCCCACCCTCGCGGCCCAGTGGCGCCAGCTCCCCCCGGTGACCAGCGTCGCCGCCCTGGACGCCCTGGAGTCGGGGGAGCCGCGCTGGCTGGAGGACATCTCCCTGGACCGCACCCGGTACCTGCTCATCGGGGAGCCGCCGGAGCGGTGGCTCACCCGCGCCTGGCTGCCCGTGCCGACCGGGGACACCGCGAGCGTCGCCCTCGGGGTGCTGCGCCGGAGCGGCGAACCGTTCACGGGTCGCGAGCGGGAGCTGCTGCGGGCCGTGGCCCGGCTGTGCGCGGGCCGGCTGCGCGCCTTCGACAGCCCGCGCGGCGGCGTGCCCGCGGACGTCTCCCAGACCGTGCAGGCGGTCTTCGACGCACTGCCGGGCGCGGCGATCCTGCTGACCCCGCTGCGCGCCCCCTCCGGCGAGGTGGAGGACTACGTCATCGACGCCGCCACCCCGGAGGCGGTGGACGTGTTCGGCCGCACCGGCCGGGACATGGTCGGCAGGCGGGTGCTGGAGAGCTATCCGTCGGTCGCGGGCGAACCGCTGTGGCAGGGCTACCTCCAGGCCCTCGAAACCGGGGTGCCCTTCGAGGGCGAGCCGTTCGCCTACCAGGACGTGGTCGGCGAGGTGCCCGTGACCGCGACCTACACGGTGCGGGCCGCTCCGCTGGGCGAGCGTCTGGTGGTGACCTGGCTGCGGCACGACCCGGTGGAGCGCCAGGAGCAGCGCCTGGCCGACGTGCAGCGGCTCGGCAACCTGGGCTGGGCGAACTGGAACCTGATCACCCAGGACATCTCCTGGGCCGCGCAGACGTACACCGTGCTCGGCCTGCGCCCCGGGCAGCGGCCGGTCCGTCTGGAGGAGCTGCCCGGCCTGGCACTGCCGGAGGACACCGGGCCGCTGGCCCACGCGGTCGCCGAACTCGTCTCCCACGGCCACCCGTTCGACGTGCCGTTCCGGATCCAGACGCCGGAGGGGGTCCGGCATCTGCGCATGGTCGCCGAGGCCGTCACGGCACCCGACGGCATCCCGGTCGAGGTGCACGGCTTCGTCCAGGACCTCACCCCGCAGCGCAGCGCGGAACTCGCGCTGGTGGAGAGCGAACGCGCGATGCTGCTCCAGCGCGGCATCCTCCAGGCCGAACGGGCGCTGGCGGCCCGGCTCCAGCACGCCCTGCTGCCGCTGCCCAGCAAACCGGTGCGGCTGGCCGGGCTGCGCGTCGAGGTCGCCTACCTGCCCGCGCAGGCCGGCATCCACGTCGGCGGCGACTGGTTCAGCGCCATCGAACTGCCCGACTACGACGCGCTGTTCGTGGTCGGCGACGTGGCGGGCCACGGCATCGACGCCGTGGCCACCATGGCCCAGCTGAGGTTCACCGCGAAGGGCATGGTCTCCACCGGCTCCTCGCTCACCGGGGCGCTGGCGCGGCTCAACCAGCTGCTGCTGCACTCCCGCGACAGCCAGATCACCGCGACCATGGTGCTCGCCCGCTACGACCCCGACGAGCAGGTGCTCGCCTGGGCGCAGGCCGGGCATCCGCCGCCGCTGCTGGTGCGCCGGGGCGAGGTCCGCTTCCTCGACCGGCCCGGCGGCATGCTGCTCGGCGCGACGGCCGCGCCCGCGTACGAGTCGCGGGAGCTGCGGCTGGAACCCGGGGACCGGCTGCTGCTCTACACCGACGGCCTGGTCGAACGCCCCGGGGAGGGCCTGGACGCGGGCTTCGCCCGGCTGGCCGAGGCGGTGCGCGCCCACGGCCGCGGCGAGGCCGGCTCCCTGGACGCGCTGCTCGCGGCGATGCTGGTGGAGGAGCGACGCGACGACGTGTGCGTGCTCGACATCCGGATGCCGCTGGAGGACGTGCAGGACGCGGCGGAGACCGCGGAGGGCTGACGGGGGTGTCCGGATCGGGCACCTGAGCGGTCGCCCCTCGGTCCGGGGCCGGCCGCACTCAGCCCAGGGGGTGGCCGGCGTCGATGGTGACGGCGTCGGAGAGGCGCAGCAGGGGCCCGTTCCGGCCCTCGCCCCACTCGACGGGGTCGAGCACGAAGCCGACGTGGTCGCCGCCGTCGGTGCGTTGCAGGATGGAACCGACGAACCAGGCCGCCGTGTCCTCCAGGACGGCGGCGCCGCCGTGCCCCTCCCGCCAGGCGAGCCCCGCGAACTTGTCGACCTCGTCGCCCGTCTCGCCGCCGAAGTGCTCGGCCAGGTCCCGCTGGTCCCGGGTGAGCAGGTGGACGGCGAGGAACTGCGCGGCCCGGGCGACCCGGTAGGTCTGGTTCACCTTGGACAGCCAGACGGCGAACCGGGGCGGCTGGATGGAGCACTGCGAGGCGAAACCGACCAGGCATCCGGCGCGCCTGCCGCTCGCCACGGCGGTCACCACGCACATGTCCGGGTCCAGCCGGTCGAAGAAGCCGTCCAGGTCCCCCCGTGCCGTGCGGTCCCGCGTGCCGCTCTCGTCCGCCATGCCGCTCCGCTCCCGTCCGCCGCCGCCCGTCCCGGCCCGCGCCGGCCGCGCGGTGGTCCTCGTGTGCCCGGTGTGCCGCTCATGAATCGTCGCCGAAGCCGGTGCGGGACTCCAGCGCACGGCGCGTGTCGTCGCCGTAGACGCCCGTCTCGTCGCCGCTGATGCCGTACCAGAGCTGGAAGCGGGCCACGGCCTCGGTGAGCGTGGCGTCGTAGGTGCCGCTGGTGGAGCCGTCGCGGTAGACGTCCGGGACGCGCAGCAGGCGTTGCTGGAGGTCGGCGACCTCGGGGCCGGTGTCGCCCTGGCGGAGGGTGCCGGGGCCGTCGGGGTCGGGCGCGGTGGCGGGGGCCGTGGGTCCGGTCGACGGGACGGGGGTGGCCGGTGCGGTGGCGCCGGCCGGCGGTGC
>NZ_JBEXKG010000265.1:0-6313 GCF_040609555.1 Streptomyces sp. NPDC004658 | reverse complement strand
GCCGGGCGGAACGGCCGGATGCGATCCGGGCGTTGCCGTTCTGGATCCGGCGGCCGGGGCGCGGGCGGCGCAGGCCGGTGCGCCGGCGCTGCCGGGTCCGCGCCCGGACGGCATGGCCTACGTCCTGTTCACCTCGGGTTCGTCCGGGGCGCCGAAGGGCGTCGTGGTCGCGCACGCGGCGTTCGCCCGGCATGTGCGCGCCATGACGGACCACCTGGCCCTCACCGAGCGGGACACCTCGCTCCAGTTCGCGTCACCCGCCTTCGACGTCGCGCTGGAGGAGACCTGGACGGCGCTCGCCGGCGGCGGGCGGCTGGTGCTGCGTGCCGCCGAGCTGTGGGCGCCGCGGGAGCTGGTGGCCGCCACCATGGCGCACGGCATCACCGTCTGGCAGCTGCCGACGGCCTTCTGGAGCCAGGCGGTCACCGGGCCCGGCGGGCTGGCGGACCTGGCTCCGCCGCCGACCCTGCGCTGCGTCGTCATCGGGAGCGAGGCCGCCGACCGGCGCACCGCCCGGCGCTGGCTCGCCTCCGCCTGGCGCGGCGTCCGGCTGGTCAACGCCTACGGTCCGACCGAGGCGGTCATCACGGCGACCGTGTACGACGTGACCGGGGACCGGGCGACGCCCGGGACGTTGCTGCCGGTCGGGCGTCCGCTGCCCGGGCGGGACATCCATGTCCTGGACGAGGATCTCCGGCCGGTGCCGCCGGGCGTGCCGGGCGAGCTGTACCTGTCCGGGCCGTGCCTCAGCGACGGGTACCTCCACGCTCCGGCCGAGACCGCCGCCGCCTTCGTCCGGCTTCCCTCGGGGCCGCGTGCCTTCCGCACCGGCGACCGCGTCCTGCTGGGAGCCGACGGGGTGCTGGACTTCCTCGGCCGGCTGGACCGGCAGGTGAAGGTCGCCGGTACGCGGGTGGAGCTGGCGGAGGTCGAGTGCGTACTGGCGGAGTGTCCGGGGGTGCTCGCCGCGGCCGTCGCCCCGGTGTCCGACGGTCCGGCCGTGCACCTCACGGCCTGGGTCACCTCGCCGTGGCCCGCCGAGCGGTGGCCCGCGCTGGCGGCCGAGGCACGCCGGTACGCCGAGGCGCGTCTGCCCCCGGGCGTGGCACCGCGGACGGTACAGGTGCGCGACACCCTTCCGGTGACCGGCAACGGGAAGGTGGACCACCGGGCCCTGACGGAGCCCGCTCCCGCGCCGCCCCTGCCCCGTCCCGGGGTGCGCCCGGCGACCGCACCGGCCGGCGGGACGGACGGCCTCTTCGACGGACCCGAGGCGGGGCAGTTCCTCGCCGAGTTCCTCGCCGAGGCCGAGTCACCGCCCGCACCGGGCCGTTCCGGCCGCTGGCTGACCGCGGTGGACGGTGACGGGATACGGCTGACCGGGCCCGGCCGGGAGCGGTGGATGACGGCCCTGGCGGGGCTCACCGATCCCGGCCGGCTGGGTGCGGCCCTGCGCCTGCTGCTGGACACCAGCGCCCGCCTGGCCGCCCAGGAGCGGGCGCCGACCGCCGCGCGGCAGCTCGCCTCGCTGGCGGCGGCACTGTCCCCCGTCGTGGTCGCGGCCGGCCTGGGGCGGCACCCGGTCGCCGGGTGGGCCGCGGCGGCACTGCGCGGGCAGGGCGGTCGACTGGGCCTCGACGTACACGGCTCCCGCTGGATCTCGGTGGGGCCGCCCGCCCGGACCGATCACGACCGTGCGGTACGGGACTTGACGGAGCTGGCCGCGGAAGTGGACGCCCTGGACGGCGGGTCCGCCGCGGCGCGGGCCCTGCGCGAGCTGGCCGGGGGCCGCCCGCCGGACCCCGGCGTGCTGGTGGACGTCGAGCGCAGTGCGCGGGACACCGATCGCGCCGTCCGGCTGGTGCGCGCGCTGGGGAGACGGGTCATGTCGTAGACATAAGCCGAAACGGATCGGACAGGTCGGAAATCGAATTACCGCTCCGAGTGTTTATTTTCTGCTGCCCAAAATTAATCGGCCGCTGCATTCATCGTCATTCTCCCATTGCTTTTCGAGCGTGCAGGGAAATATTATCTGACGGTCGCCGCCGACCCCGGTGACGCTATTCCAGACAAAGGAGGAGAGGTTATGGAGAAGGTCCAGCCTCAGGCGGACAAGCCGAAGAAGCTCGGCGACAAGGTGAAAAAGTACAAGTCCTACGACCGGCTCCAGGGCTGATCGAGTGCACCGGGCAGGGCGGGCGGCCTCGGCCGCCCGCCCTGCCGCGGACCCGCCGGAACCGCAGGGTGACGTCGAAAGGGCTGGGTGTATGAGGCAGGTGCCGGATGCCGCTGTGGTCGACGCGTGGCCTTCCCGGCTCCATGGTGCGCTCCGCTCGGAACTGGGGCCGCCGGCCGGCCCGGTGACACCAGCCGTCCGCCCCGGCCTGGTTCCGCCGGAACTCACGGCGAAACTCGACCGGCTCACGGGCGGCGACCCCCTGGGGCTCTTCCTGATCACGGTCGCGGCGGTGCGGATCGTCGTCGCCAGGCTGACCGGGAACACCACCATGCCCGTCGTCTCGCCCGTGCCGCACGCCCTCCGCGCGGGCGGCGAGTTCGCGCTGTGCACCCCCGTCCCGGCCGCCGGGACGGTCGCCGACCTCCTCGGCGCCCTGCACCGGGAGTTCGAGGACGCAATGCCCCTGGCCTGGGACGACAGGTCCGCCGTAGCGGCCAGGCTGACCGCCACGGAGGCCGCCGATCCCGCGGTCCTCTCGGGATTC
Source organism: Streptomyces sp. NPDC004658 (assembly GCF_040609555.1). Lineage (NCBI taxonomy): Bacteria > Bacillati > Actinomycetota > Actinomycetes > Kitasatosporales > Streptomycetaceae > Streptomyces > Streptomyces sp. NPDC004658. Next base: position 3,590 of record NZ_JBEXKG010000265.1, on the reverse strand, counting down.
GCGGTCGTCTGCGCCGGGGTCCACCCCGCGGACGTGCGCCCCGAGGCCGACGCCGTGCTGCGCCTGGACCGGGACGCCGGCGGCCTGCGGCTGCGGCTGTCCACACCGGGTGACGCGGTCCCCGCCGGCCTGGCCTCCACGGTGCGCTGTGTGGCGGCGGCGATGTGCGACATCGCACGCGCTCCGCGCACGCCGGTCGCCGAGGTCGACGTCCTGGGCGCCGGACAGCGGGCGGAGCTGGAGGCCATGGCGGCGGACGGGTTCGTCGTCCGCGCGCCGGACGGCACCCCGGCACCCGTCGGCGTACCGGGAGACGTTCATGCCGTGCGGCCCGGGCCGGAGTCCGCGGCCGGACCCGCACAGCGCGGCCTGCGGCACCCCGACGGCCGCCTGCTCGTCCTCGGCCCCGCACAGGACGCGCCGTCGCGGCAGGCGTCACCGCCGGAGCCCTCTGCCGGAGGTCCGGACGCGGCCGACTGGGTGCCCGCCGACGTGGTGGAGCGGGCCGTCGCCGACTGCTGGGCCGCCGTCCTCGGCCGCCCTCCGCACTCCGGCTCGGAGGACTTCTTCCACGCCGGCGGGCAGAGTTTCACCGCCGCGCTGCTGGTGGCCAAGCTCGCCGGCGCGGTCACCGGCCATGTGACGGTGCGCGACGTCTTCTCCCTGCGGACCCCCGAAGGGCTCGCCGCGCACATCCGCGCGCACGCGGCCCTGCCCGTGGCTCCTGAGCCCCCGTCGGACTCCCGCAGGCAGCCCGCGAGCAACGCGCAGCGGCGGATGTGGTTCCTGGAGCGGTACGACGACGAGGAGTTGCGCACCTACAACATGGTGGAGGCCTACCGGCTGGGCGTGCCGGTGACCCCTCGGGCGCTGACGGCCGCCCTGGACGCGGTGCTGGAGCGGCACGAGGCGCTGCGCACCGCGCTCGTCGCCGACGGGGACCGGCTGGACCAGGTCGTCCTGGACGTCGCCCGGTGCCGGCCCGACCTGGTCGTCGAGCAGGTGACCCCGGCGCAGGCACCGGCGGCCCTCGACGCCGCCGTCGCCGCCGAGCAGCGTCACCGCTTCGACCTGGGCAGCGGACGGCTGCTGCGGGCGCGCTGGCTGGACGAGGGCGCCGGCTGCGGAGTCCTGCTGCTCACCGTGCACCACTCGGCCTGCGACGGCTGGTCCCTGTCCGTCATCCTGAGCGACCTTCTCGCCGCTCTGCGGGGCGCCGCGCCGCGGCCCGTACCCGTCCAGTACCGGGACCACACCGCGTGGCTGGCGGCCTACCTCGACGGGCCGGAGGGCAGGCGGGACCGGGCGTACTGGCGGCAGGCGCTGGACGGGCCGCCGCCGGCGGACCTGCCGCTGGACCGGCCGCGGAGTGCGGCGCGCCGGGCGGGCGGCGGGATGGTGAGTGTCCCGCTGGACCTGCCGGAGGGCGCGCTCGCCCTGCTCTGCCGGGAGGCCGACGTGACCCCGTTCATGGTCTGCGTGGCGGCGGTGCGGGTGCTGCTGTACCGGCTGACCGGCGAGCGGGACATGCCCCTGGGCACCGTGGTCGCCGGGCGCGGCCAGCCGGGCAGCGAGTCCTCCGTGGGCATGTTCGCCAACACGGTGGTGCTGCGCACCGCCATCGACCCGGAGCTGCCCTTCCGGTCGGCGCTGGCGGCGGTGCGCCGGACGGCCCACGCGACGATGGCGCACGAGCGCTACCCGTTCGACGCGCTGGTCGACGACCTGGGCACGGAACGGGTCCCCGGGCGCAACCCGCTGTTCGACGTGTTCGTGGAGACCGTGGTCGAGCGTTACCCGGGCACCGCCGACGAGGTGGTACGGCTGCCGCGGGAGCCCCTCGTCAGCGACTTCGACCTGATGTTCGCGTTCGTGACGGGGGGCGGCGCCGACGCGGTGCGCGTCCACTACCGCGACGACGTGTTCGACCGGCCGACGGCGCAGCGCATCGCCGAGCAGTTCCGCGAACTCCTCGGTGGACTGCTGGACCGCGCCGACGCCGCGGTCGGCTCGGTACCGGTCCTGCCGCCGCACCAGCGGGACTTCCTGATCCACGAGGTCAACCGGACGGCAGCGCCGTACCCCCGCGAGCGGACCCTGTTCGACCTGGTGCACCGGCAGATCGAGCGGCGCCCCGGCGACCCGGCGGTGACGTGCGGGGCGAACACCCTGACCTACGGGCAACTGGACCGCTCGGCGGCCGGGCTCGCCGCGGCGCTGCGGGCGGCGGCCCCGGCGGCGCCGGGCGCGCTCGTCGCCGTCGTCTGCGAACGGACCGAATGGCTGGTCGTGGCGCTGCTCGCGGTGCTGCGCACCGGTGCCGCGTTCCTCCCCCTGGACCCCCTCCAGCCCCGGGCCCGGACGGCGGCCGTGCTCGCCCGCAGCGGCGCCGTCGCGGTCCTCGCCGACGGCCCGTACGCGTCCCTGTGCCGGGAGATCACCTCGGTGCCCGTGCTCGACCCGCGACAGCCGGTTCCCGCACCGGAGCACCCGGTCGCACCGCCGGGCGCCGCACCCGGCGATCTCGCTTACGCCATCTGCACCTCCGGGTCGACCGGGCTACCCAAACTGGTGGCCGTCGAGCACCGGGGCATCGTCAACACCGTCCACCACAGGGTGGGTTACTACGCTCTCGACGGCGCGTCGCGGGTGCTGAACATCCCGCCGGTCCATTTCGACAGCGGCATCAGCGACGTGTTCTCCGCGCTGGCCGCCGGAACCCCGCTGGTGGTGCTCTCCCGCACGGAACTGCTCGATCCGCACGCCGTGCGGACGGCGGTCGCCGACCACCGCATCACCCACGTCATGCTGGTGCCCAGCCTGTACGACGTGCTGCTGGACGGGCCGGCCGAAGAGCTGCGGTCGCTGCGGCAGGTGGTCCTGGTCGGCGAGCGGCTGCCGGCCGCCCTGGCGCAGCGGCACGCGGCGCTGGTGCCCCGGGCGCGGCTGTTCAACGAGTACGGCCCCGCCGAGGACAGCGTGTGGACGACGGTGTCCGAGGTCGATCCGGCGGACGCAGACGTGCTGATCGGGCGTCCGATCGCCAACAAGGCGGTCGATCTGCTCGACGAGCAGGGGCGGCTGGTGCCCCTGGGGGTGCCCGGGGAGATCTGCATCAGCGGCGCCGGACTCGCCCGGGGCTATCTGGGCGACGAGGCGCTCACCGCACGCAGGTTCGTGCCCCATCCGCTCCGTCCCGGTGTGCGGATGTACCGCAGCGGGGACCTGGCCCGCCGACGCGCCGACGGGCGGCTGGAGTACCTCGGCAGGATCGACGACCAGGTCAAGATCAGGGGCCAGCGCGTGGAGCCCGGCGAGATCGCCTCCGTGCTGTCCGGCGCCCCCGGTGTCCGCACCAGCGCCGTCGTCGCCGTGGCGGAGGGGGACGGGGCTCCCCGCCTGGTCGCCTATGTCGTCGGCTCGGCCACACCGGTCGCGCTGCGGGCGTATCTGGCCGAGCGGCTGCCGGACGCGATGATCCCCGAACAGTTCGTCCCCCTCGCCGAGTTGCCGGTGACGTCGAACGGCAAGCTCGACCGGCGCGCGCTGCCCGCGCCGCGCTCGCCCCGCCCCGGCCCGCCGCCGGCGCC
>NZ_JBEXKG010000264.1:0-6315 GCF_040609555.1 Streptomyces sp. NPDC004658 | reverse complement strand
CGGCTCCCGGGCGCCGGCCTCGGCCACCTCGCGGGTGCCGGGCTCGGCGGTGGCCCCGTTCGGCCGGCACCTCGCCTTCGGCGCCGACCCCCGGACGCGGATGCGGATCTCCTGGCAGGTGCCGTTCGCGGTGAAGCGGCCGTACGTGCGGGTCGGTCTGCGCCCCGACGACCTCGGGCGCCGGGTCCCCGCCGAGATCCGCCCGCTGCACACCCCCGGGATGGAGGGCGTGCGGCCGGCCCTGGAGCAGTACTACGTGCACGCGTCCGTGGACGGCCTCGCGCCCGGCACGACGTACTACTACGGCGTCGGCCACGACGGCTGGGAGCCCACCGCCCCCGCCCACCGGGCGGCCGTCTCCTCCTTCCGCACGGCGCCCGCGCGTCCGGAACGCTTCGTGTTCACGGCCTTCGGCGACCAGGGCGTGGGCCGGGCGGCGCACACGAACGACGACCTGGTGCTGCGCCAGAAGCCCGCCTTCCACCTGCACGCCGGGGACATCTGCTACGCGGACGTCACCGGAACGGGCCGGGCGACGGACGGCTACGACCCCGCCTTCTGGGACCTGTTCCTGAAGCAGAACGAGCCGGTCGCGCGGTCCGTGCCGTGGATGGTGACGACCGGCAACCACGACATGGAGGCCTGGTACTCGCCGGACGGCTACGGCGGCCAGCTGGCCCGCTTCTCCCTGCCGGAGACCGGCTTCGACCCGCACGGCACACCGGGCGCCTACGCGTTCACCTACGGCAACGCCGCCTTCGTCGCGCTGGACGCCAACGACGTGTCGTACGAGATCCCCGCCAACCTCGGGCACAGCCGGGGCCGGCAGACGGCCTGGCTGGACCGGACGCTGCGCCGGCTGCGCGCGGCCGGCGGCATCGACTTCGTGGTCGTCTTCTTCCACCACTGCGCCTACTCCACCTCGCGGCACGCCTCGGACGGAGGCGTCCGGCGGGAGTGGCTGCCGCTGTTCGCGAAGCACCGGGTGGACCTGGTGATCAACGGCCACAACCATGTGTACGAGCGCACGGACGCGATCAAGGGCGGCGAGGCCGGCCGGGCGGTGCCCGTCGGCGGTTCCACCGACCCCGCCCGGGACGGCACCGTGTACGTCACGGCGGGCGGCGGCGGCCGGGACCTGTACGGCTTCCCGTCCGGCGTGAAGGACAGCTACGAGGGACACGTCACCCGGCACCGGGCGGTCGACACCTTCGCGTGGACGAAGGGCGGGGACCGGGCACCGGAGACGGTGGAGTGGTCGCGGGTGCGCTACACCGGCTTCTCACTGCTCTCGGTGGAGGTGCGGGCCGGCGCGGCACCACGGCTCGCGGTGTCGGCGCTGGGCCAGGACGGGCGGCGGATCGACCACTTCGAGGTGCGGCGCGGCGGGTGAGGGCCGCACCGCACCCCGGGGGAGTGCGGCTCCCGGCTGGTGGTCCGGCTCAGTGGCCGGTCTCGCCGCCGTTGTCCCGGCGGTCCAGGGCGCGCTGGAGGGCGGCGGCGGCGTTCTTGCGGTCGGACTCGCTCGTGCGGGACACGTGGCGGACTCGGCGGCGGACGGTCGTCTCGGCCATGGCGATCGACTCCTTCGGCATACGTGGAGCACGGCAAGGAAGAGGGTTGCGAGACGCCGGAAGGGGCGGGGAGCACCGGCCGCAGGGGTTGCCTGCACGAGGCCCGGCTCACGACCGCCATTCGCTGGATCGAGCGAGACGTTCGGCTCCTACAAAACTAAGGGAGCCACCCGTGTCTGTCTGCACAATTACTCGGACTTCCTACTATCTGAGACGGCGGACTGGATCACACCGCTCTGAGCTGGGCTTTCGTGCGTCCGGGTGAGCCTTGGCCAAGGGAGCGCAGGATACGGATCAGCGCCCGTACCGCGGGCGTGGCGGCCAGTTCCCGCAGGTCTCCGCCCAGTCGACGAGCGGGAGGGAGCGCGGCGCCGGGTGCCCGGCCGGGTGCACCAGGGAGTACGGCTCCTCCAGCAGCGCCCCGCCGACCAGCCCGGCGGACAGAACCGCGTCGCCGCCCAGGGTGGCGATGCCGGGGTCGGCCCGTCCCGCGGCGACCTCACCGGCGGTGCCGGGCCCCAGTCCGTCAGAGGACGTCCCCGTCCCGCCAGTCGAAGACCAGCTCCCCGTCCGGGTCGAGCGCGCCCCGCACGTACACGCCGCCCTCCTCCCCGGGCAGCCGGACGATCCCGTCCGGCGAGAGGGCGTGCACCCGCCCGGCCCAGCGCTGCCAGCCCCGGGCGGCATACAGCGGGGCACCCTCGTCGCTCGCGGAGAGCGCGCCGAGGTCGTAGGCCCGGTCCACCACCCGCTCCAGCTCGGCCATCACCCGCCCGCCGAGCCCGGTCCGCCGTACGTCGGCCCGTACGGCGACGGCCTCGACATACCCGGTGCGCAGCCAGCGCCCGCGGTGCCGCACCCGCCGCATCACGACGGCCCCGTGAGCGGCGAGCCCGGCCCCGTCCCGGACGAGCGCGTGCAGCCCGCCCAGTCCGTGCTCCCAGTCCGCGTCGGAGAGGTCCCCGCCGAAGGCGTCGTCCAACAGGGCGCGCACCGCCCGGAGTTCGGCCGCGTCCAGGTCGGCGGTGTGGGCGAGGCGCAGGGTCATGGCGCCAGTATGACGTCCCGGAAGTTCTCCGGTGTGCGGCATGGGAACGGCCCGGGGAGCCCGCTCGTGTCGGGCTTCCCGGGCCGTGCTCGGGGGGCTGGTCAGCCCATGTGCGGGTAGGTGTAGTCGGTCGGCGGGACCAGGGTCTCCTTGATGGCGCGGGTCAGCGTCCAGCGCAGGAGGTTCTGGGGGGCGCCGGCCTTGTCGTTGGTGCCGGAGGCCCGGCCGCCGCCGAAGGGCTGCTGGCCGACGACGGCACCGGTCGACTTGTCGTTGATGTAGAAGTTGCCCGCGGCGAAGCGGAGCTTCTCCATCGTGTACGCCGCCGCCGCGCGGTCGTTGGCGATGACCGAGCCGGTGAGGGCGTAGTCCGAGACCGACTCCATCTGGGTCAGCATCTCGTCGTACTTCTCAGCCGAGCTGTCGTCGTAGACGTGCACCGCGAGGATCGGGCCGAAGTACTCGGTGGTGAACACCTCGTTCTCCGGGTCGGTGCACTCGATGACCGTCGGGCGGACGAAGTAGCCGACCGAGTCGTCGTAGCTGCCGCCCGCGACGATCGTGCAGGACGGGTCCGCCTTGGCGCGGTCGATCGCGGCCTTGTTCTTGGCGAAGGCGCGCTCGTCGATCACGGCGCCGAGGAAGTTCGACAGGTCGGTGACGTCACCCATGGTCAGGTAGTCGACCTCGGCCGCGAACTCCTCCTTGAAGCCCGAGTTCCAGATGGAGGCCGGGATGTAGGCGCGCGAGGTGGCGCTGCACTTCTGGCCCTGGTACTCGAAGGCGCCCCGGGTGAGGGCCGTCTTCAGCACCGCGCGGTCGGCCGACGGGTGCGCGACGAGGAAGTCCTTGCCGCCGGTCTCGCCGACCAGACGCGGGTAGGAGCGGTACTTCTCGATGTTGTTGCCGACCGTCTTCCACAGGTACTGGAAGGTCTTGGTCGAGCCGGTGAAGTGGATGCCCGCGAGGTCCCGGTGCTCCAGGGCGACCTTGGAGACCTCGATGCCGTCGCCGGTGACGAGGTTGATGACGCCCTTGGGCAGGCCCGCCTCCTCCAGCAGCTGCATGAGGAGCACGGCCGCGTGGGTCTGCGTCGGGGACGGCTTCCAGACCACCACGTTGCCCATCAGGGCGGGGGCGGTGGGCAGGTTGCCCGCGATCGCCGAGAAGTTGAACGGCGTGATCGCGTAGACGAAGCCCTCCAGCGGGCGGTGGTCCAGCCGGTTCCACACGCCCGGGGAGTTCGCCGGGGGCTGCTCGGCCAGGATCTGGCGCGCGTAGTGGACGTTGAAGCGCCAGAAGTCGACCAGCTCACAGGGCGTGTCGATCTCCGCCTGCTGGGCGGTCTTGGACTGGCCCAGCATGGTGGAGGCGGCGAGGGTCTCGCGCCAGGGGCCGGCCAGCAGCTCGGCGGCGCGCAGGATGATCGCGGCGCGGTCGTCGAAGGACATCGAGCGCCAGGCCGGCGCGGCGGCCAGGGCCGCGTCGATGGCGTCCTTGGCGTCCTGCTGGGTGGCGTGGCGGCCGGTGCCGATGACGGCCTTGTGGTTGTGCGGCTGCACGACCTCGAACGGCTCGCCGCCGCCCAGCCGCTTCTCCCCGCCGATCGTCATCGGCAGCTCGATCGGGTTCTCGGCCAGCTCCTTGAGCTTGGCCTCCAGCCGGGCGCGCTCGGGCGAGCCGGGGGCGTAGCCGTGCACCGGCTCGTTGACGGGGGTGGGGACCTGGGTCACAGCGTCCATGAGATCCGTAACTCCTTGTACGTGAGCGGGTGTTCGGGCTCAGCCCTTGCTGACCATGGAACGAAGGAAGAACCGGAGGTTGGCCGGCTTCTCCGCCAGGCGGCGCATGAAATAGCCGTACCAGTCGGTGCCGTAGGCGGTGTAGACGCGCATGCGGTGGCCCTCGGCGGCCAGCCGCAGGTGCTCCTCGCCGCGGATGCCGTACAGCATCTGGAACTCGTACTCGTCCAGCTTGCGGCCGGCCTTGTGGGCCAGCTCCTGGGCGATGGCGATCAGCCGCGGGTCGTGGGACCCGATCATCGGGTAGCCCTCGCCCTCCATCAGCGTCCTCAGGATGCGCACGTAGGCCTTGTCGATCTCGTGCTTCTGCTGGTAGGCGACCTCGGCGGGCTCCTTGTAGGCGCCCTTGACCAGGCGGACGCGGCTGCCGGACTCCGCGAGGCGGCGGGCGTCGGCCTCGGTGCGGAAGAGGTAGGCCTGGATGACGCAGCCGGTCTGCGGGAAGTCCTTCCGCAGCTCCTCGTGGATGGCGAACATCGAGTCGAGGGTGGTGTGGTCCTCGGCGTCGAGCGTCACGGTCGTACCGATGGCGGCGGCGGCCTCGACGACCGGCCGGACGTTCGCGAGGGCCAGCTCGTGGCCGCCCTCCAGCGCCTGGCCGAACATCGACAGCTTGACGGACATCTCCACGCGCTCGCCCAGCCCCAGGTCCTTGAGGTGGTCGATCAGTTCCAGGTAGGCGTCCCGGGCGGCGGTGGCCTGCTCCGGGGTGGTGATGTCCTCGCCGACGACGTCCATCGTCAGCTCCAGGCCCCTGCCCGTCAGGTCCTTGATGATCGGGACGATGTCGGCCACGGTCTCGCCGGGGATGAAACGGTCGACGACCTGCTTGGTCACCGGGGCCGCCGAGATCAGGCGTCGCATCCGGTCGCTGCGCGACGCGGCGAGAATCACGGGACCCAGCACGGGGCACCTCCACAGACAAGCACCAAATACGGCCGTCACCCCACGATTCGGGTACGGCACGGAGAACCACCGTGAAACCTAAGGATCTCTCCGATCGTCGGCCATCGACAGCTGTCACGCATCCGTGCCCGGGATCTCAGACAGATGTATGAAGGCGGCCGGGAAATGGGAGAGAATGCCCGGGTGGCGGCTGAATTCAAGGCGGACTACCAGGAACTCGTGGACGAGATCTCCGAGCTGCTGGGGGTGCCGGCGACCTTGGAGAACCGTGACTTCGAGCTGATCGCCTTCGGTGCCTACGACAGCGAGGACGAGCTGGATCCGACCGCGCTGGACCCGGTGCGCACCCGCTCGATCCTGACCCGGCGCTCCACGGCCACGGTCCGGGCCTGGTTCGAGGGCTTCGGCATCACGCGGGCGACCGGGCCCGTGCGCATCCCGCCGAGCCCGGAGGCCGGTGTCTACCGCGGCCGGATCTGTCTGCCGGTACGCCATCGGGGTGTCGTCCTCGGCTACGTCTGGCTGCTGGACAGCGATCCCGGGCCGACCGACGCCCAGCTGGCCGCCGCCCTGCGGGTCGCGGGCCGGATCGGCGCGCTGCTCGCGGACGAGGCGGAGGCCGGGGCGGGGCTGAGCCGGGAGCTGCGGGCCGTGCTCACCGCGGAACGCGGCTGGCAGCAGGACATGGCGGTGGCCGAGCTGCGCACCGCCCTCGGCCCCCGTGCGGACGGCCCGCACACCCTGGTCTGTGTCGCGCCCTGGCCGTCGGCCGACCCGGACGACGCCCCGGCCGCCCGGACGATCCCGCACGCCACGGCGCTGTGCACGCTGCCGTGGGGGGCGTCGGGGCAGAGCCTCGCGCTGCTGGTGCGGCTGCGGACCATGGAGACGAGCGCGCCCGCGCTGGCGGCGGCCACGCGGCTGCTGAAGAGCTCCATGCCGCTGAATTCGAAGGCGCTGTCGCCCTCCACCGCGACGACCGGTT
>NZ_JBEXKG010000263.1:0-6363 GCF_040609555.1 Streptomyces sp. NPDC004658 | reverse complement strand
TCAGCGTGTCGCCGTCGGCGGGCAGCTGGCTGCGCGCCCGGGAGACGGCGCCGCCGCCGGACGGCCGGGCCGTGCTGGTGCGTGGCCCCGGTCTCGCGACGGGCGGCGCGGAGGTGCCCGAACTGGCGGACCGGTACGGCACGGCGACGGTCCTGGAGGGCGAGGACGCCCAGGTGCCCCGGGTGCTGGCGGAACTCGACGGCGCGGGCCTCGCCCATCTCGCGGCGCACGGCACGTTCCGCGCCGACAGCCCCCTGTTCTCCGCCCTCCGCATGGCCGACGGCCCGCTGATCGTGCACGACTTCGAGCGCCTGGCCCGCAGCCCGTACCGGATCATCCTGTCCAGCTGCGACACCGCACGCCTCGCCTCGGTCGGCGCCGACGAACTCCTCGGTCTGGTCACGGCGTTGCTGCCGCTGGGCACGGCCGGGGTGGTGGCGAGCAGCGCCCCGGTCAACGACGCGGCGGTGGTCCCGCTGATGCTGGCCCTGCACAAGGGCCTCGGCGCGGGCCTCTCCCTGGCCGAGGCCCTCAGGGACGCCCGTACGGCCCTGCCGGGCGACGCGGTCCACCAGGCGACGGGCTGGGCGTTCGCGGCGTTCGGGGCGGCCTGAGCGGAGGCGCGCTCTCCCGGGGCTGCGCCGTGCGGAGGACGCCTGGCCGGGCCGTCTCGTTCGGATCACGGGATCCACGGATCGGATGTGCCGTCTGCCTGCCGATGGGGGCCAGCGTGTCAGGGCGCGCCGGCGTTGTCCCGGGGGCATCCTGTGGGCACTGGTGATCGCCGGGGCTGCCGACGAGAAGGGGCCGGTCATGCGGGAGTCGTCGCAGGGCGTCACGGTCGTGGCTCTCCTGGCGGATCCGGACGCGCCGACGGAGATCGCGCGGCACATGGCCCGGGTGCTCCCTGCCCGGCTCGCCGACCCGTCAGGCCAGGGGCGGCGGTTCGACGTGGAAGTGGTCAGTGAGCCCTTCACCGCGGGGACCGAGGACCTGTCCACGGTGACGCGCCGCATCAGGGACCGCGCGCGTGCGGAAAGCTGGGACATCGTCGTGGCCCTCACCGACCTTCCGCTGCACGCGCACGGGCGCAAGCTCGTGGTGGATCTGAGTCATGCACACGGCGTGGCGCTGCTGTCCCTTCCGTCGCTGGGGGGCCTGTGTTTCTTCAGAAGGGCCCTGCGGGCGGTGGAGGAGGCCGTGCTCAGCCTGGCGAGCCCGCGAGCCGCCGGGAATGAGGAACCTGCCCAGCGTCAGGCGCCGGGGCCTTTCGCCCGTCGTCTTGCGCCTGTTCACCCGGGTCCGATCGGTGAGGGGGAGACCGCTGATCTGCGGTACGTCGTCAGCGGGCCGCGCGGTTACCTGAGGGTGCTCAGCGGTATGGTCCGCGCCAACCAGCCGTGGCGGTTGGTGCCGGGGCTGTCGAAAGCCCTGGCGGCCGCTCTCGCCACGGGAGCGGTCGCCACCGTGAATTCCACCGTCTGGAGCCTTTCCGAGGCCCTGAGCACGCCACGCCTCGTGATCGCCATGGTGGGTTCCGTCGCGCTCATGATCGGCTGGCTGATCGTGGACGCGCACCTGTGGCACCGGTCGACGGACGCCTCACCGGAGGAGAGGAAGAGGACGGCTCTGTACAACGCCTCCACGGTCATGACCGTGGGTATCGGGGTGGTCATGTGCTATGCGGGTCTGCTGGTCATCAACTTGGTGTGGGCGCTCTTCATCCTCAACGACAAGGTCTTCGCGTCCATGACACGAACCCCGCTGCATGGCGCGGAATACTGGACGCTCTCCTGGTTCGTCGCTTCGATCGCCACGGTGGGCGGCGCGCTCGGATCGGGTCTGGAGAGCGACGAGGCGATCCGGGCAGCCGCCTATTCCAAGCGCGAACAAGAACGTCGCCGCATGCTGGAGGACGACTGATCGATCGGTGAAGGGTTGTTTCGCGGCGAACGCGGACGGGGACCCGCACCGCAGCCGCCGGAGCGCCGAAGCACCGCCTGGCGGGCCGGCCGCACCCACCGCTCCACCTGATCCGGGTGGACGGCCCGCAGAGGCGTGCCGGAGCCACCGACCCCGTCCAGCACGTCCGAGCGTCAGGCTCTTGGCACCGTCTCGTCATCGCCGTGCCGCGGTCATGCCGCGACACCGAGAGAAGTCACCATGAAAGCAGCGGTATATGAAGGACCGCGAACGGTCACAGTGAAGGACGTACCGGACGCGAAGATCGAACACCCCTGCGACATCATCGTCAAGATCACCACTACCAACATCTGTGGTTCGGACCTGCACATGTACGAGGGCCGCACCTCGTTCGAGTCCGGCCGCACCTTGGGACACGAGAACATGGGCCAGGTCGTGGAGGTCGGTTCGGCCGTCCGCAAGGTCCAGATCGGCGAGTACGTGGTCCTGCCCTTCAACATCGCCTGCGGCTTCTGCAAGCAGTGTGAGCAGGGTCTGACCAACTACTGCCTGACCATGCAGCCGGAACCGGCCCTCGCGGGAGCCGCCTACGGATTCGCCGACATGGGCCCCTACCAGGGCGGCCAGGCGGAACTGCTGCGCGTGCCGTACGGCGACTTCAACGCGCTGCGTCTGGGCGAGGACGCCGCCGAACGGCAGACCGACTACGTGATGCTCGCCGACATCTTCCCCACCGGCTATCACGCCACCGAGATGGCCCACGTCAAAGCGGGCGACCAGACCATCGTCTACGGTGCCGGTCCCGTCGGGCTGATGGCGACCTACTCCGCGCTCCTCAAGGGCGCCGGCCGCGTCTGGACGGCCGATCACCAGCCCGACCGGCTGCGCAAGGCGGAGGAGATCGGGGCCATCCCGATCAACACCGCCGAGCAGAACCCGGCGGAGGTCGTCAAGGAGGCCACCCTCGGTCTGGGCGCCGACAACGGCTGCGAATGCGTCGGCTACCAGGCACACGACCCCCAGGGACACGAGGACGCCAGCCTCACGCTCAACGGCCTGATCGACTCGGTCAGGTTCACGGGCGACATCGGCGTGGTGGGCGTGTTCCTGCCCCAGGACCCCGGCGGCGCGGAAGCCCAGGGCGAGCTGGAGGCCCAGGGCAAGGTCCCGATCGAGTTCGGGAAGATGTGGTTCAAGGGCCAGCACATGGGGACCGGGCAGGCGCCGGTGAAGAAGTACAACCGGGCGCTGCGGGACCTGATCGCCGGCGGGAAGGCGAAGCCGGGCTTCGTCGTCTCCCACGAGCTCAGCCTGGACGAGGCCCCCACCGCCTACGAGCACTTCGACGCCCGTGACGAGGGCTGGACCAAGGTGGTCCTGCACCCCGACGGACACGGCAACGGCCACAAACAGTAAAGAGGCCCAGGGCCGCCGGCCGCCCGCTGCCAGGACCGGACCGGTCGACGAGCTGCGTCCAGCCCCGGCTCCGGCCCGGGCTGGACGGGCCGTCGCCTGCGCTTCCGGTCCTGTGCGGAGCGTCGAGGATTGGATGCGGGCCACGCGGAAACCCCGGCGTTGTCCGCTGCGCGCCCTTCACCCTCTCACTCCGGTCGCCCGCCGTCCCTCCGCCTCACCGCTCGTGAGGAGCACCCATGAACACAGACACCCGCTCCCCCTCCCGCCTCCGGCGCGATCCGCTCGTGCGCGGCCTCGGCTGGGCCAGTGCGCTCCTGGGCGTGCCCCAGGTCGTCGCCCCGGCGGGCTTCGCCCGGGCCCTGGGCGTGGACGGCACCCTCCGGCACCGCTCGGCCACGACCGCCGTCGGGGTGCGCGAGCTGGCGGCGGCGACCGGACTGCTGGGGCGGCCGCACCCCGCCTGGCTCTGGGGCCGCGTCGGCGGCGACCTCATGGACCTGACGATGCTGACCCGGGCTCTGCGGAACCACGACGGCCGCGGCCTGGGCCGCACCGTCGCCGCGACCGCCGCGGTCACCGCCATCACGGCCACGGACGTCTACGCGGCCGTGACCCGCACCCGCAGGAGCACCCCCATGGAACTGACCGCGGCCACCACCGTCGCCCTGTCCCCGGACGAGGTCCACGCCCTCTGGCGGGACCTGGAACGGCTGCCGGACTTCATGGCGCACCTGGACGAGGTGCGCGTCACCGGTCCGCGCACGAGTCACTGGCGGGCCGGCGCGCCGTTCGGCAAGACGGTCGAATGGGACGCCGAGACCACCGAGGACCTGCCCGGCCGGCTGATCGCCTGGCGGTCGGTGGACGGTGCCGGCATCGACAACTCCGGCGAGGTCCGCTTCGAGCCCGCCCCCGGCGGCCAGGGCACGGAGATCCGGGTGACCCTGCGCTACGACCTGCCCGGCGGGGCGCTGGGCAAGGCCGCGGCACGCTACTTCGGCGAGGAACCGCACCAGCAGCTGGACGACGACCTGCGCCGCTTCAAGCAGATCGCGGAGACCGGCGAGGTCGTCCGCTCCGAGGGCGCGCCCGGCGGCAAGCGGGCCCGCGGAGAGTTCCCGCAGCACCCGGCCCGGCCGCTGACCGAGGACGAACTGAAGGAGGCCCTGGCATGAAGGCGAACTGCTGGACGGGACGCAACTCGGTCGAGGTGCTGGACGTCCCCGATCCGTCGATCCTGAACAGCCGCGACGCCATCGTGAAGATCACCTCGACGGCGATCTGCGGCTCCGACCTGCATCTGCTCGACGGCTACGTCCCCACCATGGAAAAGGGCGACATCATGGGCCACGAGTTCATGGGAGAGGTCGTCGAGGTCGGCCCCGGCATCAGCGACGGCGCACTGCGCGTCGGCGACCGGGTCGTCGTGCCCTTCCCCATCGCCTGCGGCGCCTGCGCCTCGTGCCGCGCGGAGCTGTACTCGTGCTGCGAGAACACCAACCCCAACGCCGGCATCTCGGAGAAGTTCTTCGGACACCCCACCGCCGGCATCTACGGCTACTCCCACCTCACCGGCGGCTTCGCCGGCGGTCAGGCCGAGTACGCCCGGGTGGTGCTCGCCGACGCCAACGCCCTCAAGATCGAGTCGGACCTCACCGACGAGCAGGTGCTGTTCCTGTCCGACATCCTGCCGACCGGGTACATGGGCGCCGACATGTGCGACATCCAGGAAGGCGACGTCGTCGCCGTCTGGGGCGCCGGTCCGGTCGGCCAGTTCGCCATGGACAGCGCCCGGGTGCTGGGCGCGGAGAAGGTCATCGCGATCGACAAGGAGACCTACCGGCTCGACATGGCCGCCGCCGAGGGCTACACCACCATCGACTTCGAGGACACCGACGTACGGTCGGCGCTGCTGGAACTCACCGGCGGCCGGGGCCCCGACAAGTGCATCGACGCGGTCGGCCTGGAGGCCACCCACGGTGCCTCTCACGTCCACTTCTACGACCGCGCCAAGCAGGCGGTCCGCTCCGAGACCGACCGGCCGCACGCCCTGCGCCAGGCCATCATGTCCTGCCGGAGCGGGGGCGTGGTGTCGGTCATCGGCGTCTACGGCGGGCTGATCGACAAGTTCCCGGCGGGTGCCTGGATGAACAGGTCCCTGACCCTGCGCACCGGGCAGTGCCACGTGCAGAAGTACATGAAGCCGCTGCTGGGCCTGATCGAGCAGGGCAGGATCGACCCCACCCGGGTCATCACCCACCGGCTGCCCCTGACCGAGGCACCGACCGGCTACGACCTGTTCAAGAACAAGAAGGACCGCTGCGAGAAGGTCGTCCTCACGCCGTGAGGGCGGCACCGATGACCTACTGGCCGGGCTCGCCCCGCCACTCCCCGTCCCGGCGGGCCCAGCGCACCGCCGGGGCCACCGCGAGGCCCGCCGCCGCGAACAGCAGGCCCAGCGCCGCCCAGCCCGGCGCGCCGTGGGCGATCGCGGTCACCGTGACCAGGGCCGGGCCGGACATCATCCCCGCCGACATACCGGCACCGAACACGCCCTGGTAGACGCCGTGGACGCGGGCGTCGGCCAGTTCGTACCCGAGCGTCCAGCCGCCCGCCGCCGACAGCACCTCGGCGAGGACCTGCACCACCGCGCCGGCGGTCAGCGCCGCCACCGCCCACACCGGGGACAGGCCCGCCGACAGGGCGTACACGGCGCAGGAGGCCGCCAGCAGCAGGCCCGACCAGCCCATCGCCCGTACGGCGGACGGGACTTGGGAGGCCCTGCGGGCGACCCGTACCTGGAGCAGCGCCACCAGCACGCAGTTGACGATCATCAGCAGAGCCGCCGTCCAGCGCGGCGCCTCGGTGCGCTCCACGATCCACAGCGGCAGCCCGACCTCGGACAGCGAGTACTGCACGACCAGCACCGCGTTGAGGACGGTCACCGTCAGGAACGGCAGGTCCCGCACCGCCCGCCAGCGCTGCGCGGCCGGGGCGGCGGCGTCCGGCGCGGCCCGCCCGGCC
>NZ_JBEXKG010000262.1:0-6615 GCF_040609555.1 Streptomyces sp. NPDC004658 | reverse complement strand
GGACCACGGCGCTCTCCGCGGCGGCCGGTGCCGGTACGGACGGCCCGCTCTGCGGTCGCGGGGCCGCGGCGGCCGGCTCGGCGGTTGCGGGGCTGGTCAGGATCTCCTGCGGGATGAGCAGCAGTACCCCCGTGCCGCCGCGCGCCGACGGCCGGAACGACACCTTCAGCCCGTGCTTGCGGGCCAGCCGGCCGACCACGGCGAGCCCGAGCCGGGTGCCGGTCAGCCCGCCCAGCTCCGAGACGTCACCGGACACCGCCCGCTCGGCGCGGCGCAGTTGCACCTCGCCCATCACCAGCCCGCTGTCCTCCACGGACATGATGACCCCGGCCGGCACCTCCTCCACGTACACGTGGACCTCGGCGGTCGGCGGCGAGAAGTTGGCAGCGTTGTCGAGGAGTTCGGCGAGCGCGTGCATCACGCCCTCGGCGGCGTGCCCGGCGACGGCGGCCTCGCTGACCGAGTGCACCCGCACCCGCCGGTACCCGGCGATCCGCCCCATCGCGCCCCGCAGGATCGACTCCATCCCGATCGGCCGCGCCCACCGGCGGCCCGAACGCGCCCCGGTGAGCACGGCGACGGAGTCCGCGAGCCGGCCGGCCTGGGCCGTGCGGTGGTCGAGGTGCAGCAGGTCGGCCAGCACGTCCTCGTCGGTGTGCCGGTCCTCCATCGCCCGCAGGTCGGCGAGGGTCGCCGTGGCGAGCGCCTGCATCCGGGCGGCGGCGTTGGAGGTCGCGGCGACCGCGGCGGCCCGCTCCCGCCGGGCCCGCTCCAACTCGCCGGTGAGACGGGCGTTCTCCTTCGCCAGCCGGTCCAGCTCCCGCGCGCCCTCCTCCTCCAGACGCGCGCGTTCGGCCGCGAACGACTCCGTGAACTCGGTGCGCTGCTGCGCGAGTTCGTCGATGAGCCGCTGCTGCTCCCGGCGTGCCTCCTCGGTCGTGCGGGCCTGCTGCTGGAGCAGCCGTCCGACGTCCTGGGTGACGCTCTCCAGCCGGCGCCGGGTGCCGCGCGCGGTCCGCAGGGCGTGCGCGGCCGTGGCCACGGCCGCGCTGAGCACGACCGCCGCCGCGCCCGCGCCCGTGGCGAGCGGGGTGCGCACCGAGTCCGGTGCCGCCGCCACGGCCGCGCAGACCACGAGCGCCGACAGCACACCGGTGACGGCGAGGGTGGAGACGAAGGTGCGGAGGGATAGTCGGTCGCCGGGATGCGTGGGCGCGGTCATCGGTCCGGTCTGATCCTTGCGGCGGAGACGGCAGGCGGGGGCGGGACGGACAGGAAGAACGAGGAGGTGGAGGTGACACCGGTGGTGAACTGGCCGTCACTATACGAGAGTTCGTGATCGAAACAGAAAGGTTCTGTGTTCCTTCCGGATCGCGCCCCCGGGAACGCCTGTTCCTGAGGACGGTTCCCCGGGGGTGCCGGTTGCCTCCCGGCCCCCGCTTTCGCCGCCGCGCGCCTGTGGGTCTTCCCACACCGGCGTGCCCCCGCGCCGGATCTTGACGCCCGCCTCCCGGCTCGCTGGACTGCACGGAGGGACGGGTCGGACTGGGGGCGATCCGTACATCTGTACGATGGCGCCTGAAGCGGACGGATGGCGGACAAAAACACCTCGGCCGGCCGGACCGCCGGGAGCGAGGCGGAGGGGGCGATGCGCGTGACGGGGGAGCCGACGGCGACGGGCTGCCGTGACTCATGACCGCTGAAGGGCGCACCCGGCGAGTCCGTCCGCTGCTCGCGCGGCTCGCCCGGTTCACCGGGCGGACGCTGTGGGGCGAGTGGCACGCCATCGTGGTCGACCCGTTACGGCGGCTCGTGCGGCGCGGACTGTCCGGGCTGCTGCTGGCCTTCGTCGCCGCGTTCGGCGTCATCTTCTTCCACGACGTCGCCCAGCACCCCACGGGAGCGCTGTGGGTGGAGCGGCTCGGCGGGGTCCGGGCCGAGCTGCCGCTGTGGCTGTCCCTGCTGCGCACCCCCGTGTCGCTGTACGTTCCGGCGCTCGACCTGCCGGTGTGGGCGGGCATCACCCAGCTGTTCCTCGCGTTCGCCCTGGCCGAACTGGCCCTGGGCCGGGCCCGGACCCTGGTGATCGCCTACGCCACCACGCTGGCCGGCACCCTCACCGCCCGCCTGATGATCGCTCTGGGGCCCGGCTGGTGGGGGCTCGGACTGCCGCCCGAGGCGGGGCGGGTGCTCGACACCGGGCCCTCCGCGGCCGTCGTCGGTCTGTTCACCTACCTCTCGGTGGTCCGGCGCGCGCCCGTGGTGTTCACGCTGACCGGCGGCTCGATGGTGTGGGAGTCGATCGCCGTCCCCAACCTGGCCGGCCGCGAGCATCTGATCGCGGTGGCCGCGGCGATCGTCCTGGGCCTCCTGCACGGCCGGGGGAATCGGCTCCGCGCCGCCGTACGGTCCCTGCGGCCCACGCGCCCACGCTCCCCGCGCACGGCCCCGCCGCCCCCGCCGCCGCCCACCCCTGTCCCCGGCCCCACCCCGACGACCGGCCACCCCGGGCATGCTCGGCCCACGGCGCCGGCGCCTTCCCTCGAACGCTAGTCCGGCCGGCGGAATCGGCACCATCAGCTCCCTCGGGAATCAGCTCTCGATCCGCTCGGCCCTCGCCGCGCCCCCGCCGGCCTTCCCCGAGGGGCTGCGCTGCCGCTTCTGACCCGCCCGGCCCGGCGCGCCCGTGTGGCGCCGCCCACCCCGTCAGTGTGATGGTTTTCGCACATCGACCCGTGCGGGCACCCCCTAAGGTGGCCGCGAGTACGGCAGGTGTGGCTGACACCAGGGTGTTCGTCGCCGGCAGGCAGCTGAAGGGAATCCAGGATGTTCCGCAAGGTGCTGGTCGCCAACCGTGGAGAGATCGCGATCCGCGCGTTCCGGGCGGGCTACGAACTCGGCGCGCGCACCGTCGCCGTGTTCCCGCACGAGGACCGCAACTCGCTGCACCGGCTGAAGGCCGACGAGGCGTACGAGATCGGGCAGCCGGGGCACCCGGTGCGGGCCTACCTCTCCGTCGAGGAGATCGTGGGCGCCGCCCGCCGGGCGGGCGCCGACGCCGTCTACCCGGGGTACGGCTTCCTGTCCGAGAACCCCGAACTGGCCCGGGCCTGCGAGGAAGCCGGCATCACCTTCAACGGCCCCAGCGCGGCCACCCTGGAGCTGACCGGCAACAAGGCCCGCGCGGTCGCCGCCGCCCGCGCGGCGGGCGTGCCCGTCCTGGGCTCCTCCCAGCCCTCCACCGACGTGGACGAACTGGTGCGCGCCGCCGAGGAGATCGGCTTCCCCGTCTTCGTCAAGGCGGTCGCGGGCGGCGGCGGGCGCGGCATGCGCCGCGTGGAGGACCCCGCCCAGCTGCGCGAGTCCGTCGAGGCCGCCTCCCGTGAGGCAGACGCCGCGTTCGGCGACCCCACCGTCTTCCTGGAGAAGGCCGTCGTCGAGCCCCGCCACATCGAGGTGCAGATCCTCGCCGACGGCGAGGGCAACGTCATCCACCTCTTCGAGCGGGACTGCTCGCTCCAGCGCCGCCACCAGAAGGTCATCGAGCTGGCCCCGGCCCCGAACCTGGACCCGGAGCTGCGCGACCGCATCTGCGCCGACGCCGTCCGCTTCGCCCGCGAGATCGGCTACCGCAACGCCGGCACCGTCGAGTTCCTGCTCGACCGCGACGGCAACCACGTGTTCATCGAGATGAACCCGCGCATCCAGGTCGAGCACACCGTCACCGAGGAGGTCACCGACGTCGACCTCGTCCAGGCCCAGATGCGGATCGCCTCCGGCGAGACCCTCGCCGACCTCGGCCTCTCCCAGGACACGATCACCCTGCGCGGCGCCGCCCTCCAGTGCCGGATCACCACCGAGGACCCCGCCAACGGCTTCCGCCCGGACACCGGCCGGATCAGCGCCTACCGCTCCCCGGGCGGCTCCGGCATCCGCCTCGACGGCGGCACCACCCACGCCGGTACGGAGATCAGCGCGCACTTCGACTCGATGCTGGTCAAGCTCACCTGCCGGGGCCGCGACTTCCGGGCCGCGATCGGCCGGGCCCGGCGCGCGGTCGCCGAGTTCCGCATCCGTGGCGTGGCCACCAACATCCCGTTCCTCCAGGCGGTCCTGGACGACCCCGACTTCCAGGCCGGCCGGGTCACCACCTCCTTCATCGAGCAGCGCCCGCACCTGCTGACCGCCCGCTCCTCCGCCGACCGCGGCACCAAGCTGCTCACCTACCTCGCCGACGTGACGGTCAACCAGCCGCACGGCCGTCGGCCCGACCTGCTCGACCCGCTGACCAAGCTGCCGCCGCTGCCCGCCGGCGAGCCGCCCGCGGGCTCACGCCAGCTGCTCGTGGAACTCGGCCCCGAGGGCTTCGCCCGGCACCTGCGCGAGTCCCCGACCATCGGCGTCACCGACACCACCTTCCGCGACGCCCACCAGTCCCTGCTCGCCACGCGGGTGCGCACCAAGGACCTCCTCGCCGTCGCCCCGGTCGTCGCCCGCACCCTGCCGCAGCTGCTCTCCCTGGAGTGCTGGGGCGGCGCCACCTACGACGTGGCGCTGCGCTTCCTCGCCGAGGACCCCTGGGAGCGGCTGGCCGCCCTGCGCGAGGCCGTCCCCAACATCTGCCTCCAGATGCTGCTGCGCGGCCGCAACACCGTCGGCTACACGCCGTACCCGACCGAGGTCACCGACGCCTTCGTGCAGGAGGCCGCCGCCACCGGCATCGACATCTTCCGCATCTTCGACGCCCTCAACGACGTCGGCCAGATGCGGCCCGCCATCGAGGCCGTACGCGAGACGGGCACCGCGATCGCCGAGGTCGCCCTCTGCTACACCGCCGACCTCAACGACCCGTCCGAGCGCCTCTACACCCTCGACTACTACCTGCGCCTCGCCGAGCAGATCGTCGAGGCCGGCGCCCACGTCCTCGCCATCAAGGACATGGCCGGCCTGCTGCGCGCCCCCGCCGCCGCCCGGCTCGTCTCGGCACTGCGCCGCGAGTTCGACCTGCCGGTGCACCTGCACACGCACGACACCGCCGGCGGCCAGCTCGCCACGTACCTCGCCGCGATCCAGGCCGGCGCCGACGCGGTCGACGGCGCGGTGGCCTCCATGGCCGGTACGACCTCCCAGCCGTCGCTGTCCGCGATCGTCGCCGCCACCGACCACTCCGACCGGCCCACCGGCCTGGACCTCCAGGCGGTCGGCGACCTGGAGCCGTACTGGGAGGGCGTCCGCAAGATCTACGCCCCGTTCGAGGCGGGCCTCGCCTCCCCGACCGGCCGCGTCTACCACCACGAGATCCCCGGCGGCCAGCTGTCCAACCTGCGCACCCAGGCCGTCGCCCTCGGTCTCGGCGACCGCTTCGAGGACATCGAGGCGATGTACGCCGCCGCCGACCGCATCCTCGGCCGCCTGGTCAAGGTCACCCCGTCCTCCAAGGTGGTCGGCGACCTGGCCCTGCACCTGGTGGGCGCCGGCGTCTCCCCGGACGCGTTCGAGGCGACCCCCGACAAGTTCGACATCCCGGACTCGGTGATCGGCTTCCTGCGCGGCGAGCTGGGCACCCCGCCCGGCGGCTGGCCGGAGCCGTTCCGCACCAAGGCGCTCCAGGGGCGGGCGGCGGCCAAGCCCGCGCCCGAGCTGTCCGCCGAGGACCGCGAGGGACTGGCCAAGGACCGCCGGGCCACCCTCAACCGGCTGCTGTTCCCCGGCCCGACCCGAGAGTTCGAGACGCACCGCCAGTCCTTCGGCGACACCAGCGTCCTCGACAGCAAGGCGTTCTTCTACGGCCTGCGCCCGGGCAAGGAGTACGCCGTCGACCTGGAGCCCGGCGTCCGCCTGCTGATCGAGCTCCAGGCGATCGGCGAGGCCGACGAGCGCGGCATGCGCACCGTGATGTCCACGCTCAACGGCCAGCTCCGCCCGATCCAGGTCCGCGACCGCGCGGCGGCCTCCGACGTCCCGGTGACGGAGAAGGCCGACCGGTCCGACCCCGGCCATGTCGCGGCGCCCTTCGCCGGTGTGGTGACCCTGGCCGTCGCCGAGGGCGACGAGGTGGCGGCCGGTGCCACGATCGCCACGATCGAGGCCATGAAGATGGAAGCCACGATCACGGCCCCCCAGGCGGGCCGCGTCTCGCGCCTCGCCATCAACCGCATCCAGCAGGTGGAGGGCGGCGACCTCCTGGCGGAACTGGCCTGACACCGCCGGGGCCGCCTGCCGCCGGTGAGCGGGCGGCCCGGCGTGGCGCACGCCCGCGCCGCACCCGGCGCCCGCGCTAACCCCGGCCGATGAGGTGGCGCAGGCGGGCGAGGAGCAGGTTCGGGTCGCGCCGGGTGGTGGACGCGGCGCTCGGTACGTACACGGTGCGGCCGCGGACGGCCACGGAGGTCGGGTTGGACAGGCCGTCCGCGGCGGTGAGCACGGTCGTGACGGTGCCGTCGGCGCGGACCAGGACGACCCTGTTGCCGGAGTTCAGCGCGTACCGGCCGCGCTGACCGGCGCGGAGGCGGAGGTGGCTCCTGGCCCATGCCGTCGGTGACGGTGAGGGTGAGGTGCTCGGCGCTGGTGGCCCAGTCGAAGTTGTCGCCGCCGACGGCGTAGGCCGGTTCCAGG
>NZ_JBEXKG010000261.1:0-6802 GCF_040609555.1 Streptomyces sp. NPDC004658 | reverse complement strand
GGGGCTGGGTGCCCCAGACGTGCGGCGGCAGCTGGGGCACGCGCTCCCGGTCCGGCGCCCGGTCCCGGGTGCCCGCGCGGCCGCGTGCCGGCTCCTGCGGGGTGGTGCGGACGGCGGCCAGGACCCGCTCGCGCAGGGCGGGGGGCGCCGGGGCCGCCGCGGACCAGGCGAGGCGGACGGCGTCCTCGGCCAGCTCCCGCACC
The DNA here is from genome assembly GCF_040609555.1 of Streptomyces sp. NPDC004658. Taxonomy (NCBI): domain Bacteria; kingdom Bacillati; phylum Actinomycetota; class Actinomycetes; order Kitasatosporales; family Streptomycetaceae; genus Streptomyces; species Streptomyces sp. NPDC004658. The sequence continues at coordinate 6,599 of NZ_JBEXKG010000261.1, read as the reverse complement.
TCGGCGGCGCAGCGGTCGCAGCCCGCCAGGTGCTTCTCGAAGCGGCGCCGCTCGCCCGGTTCCAGCGCGTCGAGCGCGTAGGGCGCGGCGAGGGAGTGCGGGTCCTCCCGGCGCAGCAGCCTGCCGAGGATGCTCATGCGGCGCCTCCCAGGCACTGGCGCAGCCGGGTGAGTCCGTCGCGCATCCGCGTCTTGACCGTGCCGAGCGGCAGCGAGAGCCGCTCGGCCACCTCACGGTAGGTGTACCCGTCGTAGTAGGCCAGGGTCACCGACTGGCGTTGCAGGGCCGTGAGCCGGTTCAGGCAGCGGCGCACCCACTCGCGTTCCAGGCCGGCCTCGACCTCCTCGGCGACCTGGTCGAAGGCGGGTTCCCCGGCGCGCAGGGCCTCGCGCTGCTCGCGTTCGCCGGCCGCGCGGGCGCTGCGCACCCGGTCGACGGCGCGGCGGTGGGCGAGGGTGAGGACCCAGGACAGGGCGCTGCCCCGGCCGGGGTCGAACCGGGCGGCGGAGCGCCACAGTTCGAGCAGCACCTCCTGGGCGACCTCCTCGGACTGGGCGGGGTCCCGCACCACCCGACGCACCAGGCCGTACACCGGCCCGGACACCAGTCCGTACAACTCCTCGAACGCCCTCTGGTCGCCGCCGGCCACGAGCACCAGCAGCTCGTCCGCCTGCACGCGGGCCCCCTCTCCGTGGCCGCAGCCGGCTCTTCCTCGCGCACCGCGCATCCGCACCGAGACACACCTCCCCGAGGGGGTACGGATCAGCGGGCCGAAAACGCGGGTCCCGGACCGGGAAAAAGTTTTTCGCCGTCGACCAAACCGATCGGCGGTTCCGCTCCGTATACCCGTCCGTCAAAGGCAAGTCGGCACTGAGGACGGACGGCATGACACCTCTCTTCTCCAGGGGCGCCCTCTCCGGGAGGGCGTCCACCGGGCGCGGCACGGGACGCACCGGACTGGTCACGCTCATCTGCGGGGCGCTGGCCGCCGGAGGGCTCACGGCCGCCGGCGTCGCCACCCTGGCACCCGGGGCGGCCTCCGCGTCCTCCCACCGCGAGGCCCCGCTGATCTCGGGCACGCCGCAGTACGACAACACCGACCTGTACGCGTTCGTCAGCCCGGACAAGCCGGACACGACGACGATCGTGGCGAACTGGACCCCGTTCGAGGAACCGGCCGGCGGACCGAACTTCTACACGTTCGCCGACGACGCCCAGTACGACCTGCACATCGACAACAACGGTGACGCGCAGGGCGAGTTGGTGTTCCGCTACACCTTCAAGACGCACACGAAGAACGGCAACACGTTCCTCTACAACACCGGTCCGGTCACCAGCCTGGACGACCCCGACCTCAACGTCACCCAGACGTACGACATCGACCTCATCAAGCTCCGGGGCGGGCACGAGATGTCGAGGACCAAGCTGGCCGACGACGTGCCGGTGGCGCCGTCGAACGTCGGCAAGGCGTCCATGCCGGACTACGGCAAGCTGCGCGCGCAGGCGGTGTACAAGACGGCGGGCGGTGCCGCGACCTTCGCCGGCCAGGCGGACGACCCGTTCTTCGCGGACCTGCGCGTCTTCGACCTGCTCTACGGCGGCAACCTCACCGAGGTCGGCCGGGACACCCTCAAGGGCTACAACGTCAACACGATCGCGCTCCAGGTGCCGAACGACCTGATCCGCGAGTCGTCCCACCAGCCGGTCGTCGGCATCTGGTCGACCGCGCAGCGCCGCAACGCGCAGGGCTACTACAGCCAGGTCTCGCGCCTGGGCAACCCGCTGGTCAACGAGGTCGTCAACCCGCAGAAGGACAAGGACAGGTTCAACGCCTCGCAGCCCGCGTACGACGCGCAGTTCCTGAAGAACGTCACCAACCCGGAGCTGCCGAAGCTCATCGAGTCGATCTACAAGATCAAGGCACCCGCCGAGCCGCGCAACGACCTGGTCGACGTCTTCCTCAAGGGCGTCAAGGGGCTCAACCAGCCGCCGCACGTGACGCCTTCGGAGGAGCTGCGGCTCAACACCTCGATCAAGCCGAGCATGCACCCGAAGCGGCTCGGTGTGCTGGACGGCGACAACGCGGGCTTCCCGAACGGCCGCCGGCTGGGCGACGACGTGATCGACGCGGCGCTGCAGGTGGTCGAGGGCGAACTGGTCGGCTCCAAGAACGACCTGGGTGACGCGGTCGACAAGAACGACAAGAAGTTCGAGAGCTACTTCCCGTACATCGCCCAGCCCACGGCCGGTTCGCGCGGCCGGCTCGCCAAGGGCACGACGGCGGGGACGGACGTGCGCAGCCAGCTCGGGGACGCCCTCCAGCCGGCCGGGTCCGCCTCCGGCGGCTCCGGGAACACCGTGCTGATCGCCGCCTCGGCGGCCTCCGGCGCGGCCGGGATCCTGCTGATCGGCACCGCCTTCGCGTGGTGGCGCCGGCGCCTGCAGCGCCCGTACTAGATCCCGCATCCACCCAGACCGGCGCGGCCCGTGCTCCTCTCCCCCACGGCGGGCCGCGCCTCCCACACGACCGACGGAGGAGAAGGCATGGGCCCGCGCGGGCAGGACGACGAGCAGGACGCGCAGCAGGTGAGCGTGAGCGGCGAGCCCCGGCCGGCGCCGACCGCACCGGCGCCCGTGACTTCCGCTCCCGACGAGCACGGCGGCGCCGGGGACGGCGCGACCGTCGGGCAGGAGACGGACGGCGACGAGCGGGTCGCCGCCGTTCGGCGGGTCGGGTCGGTCCGGCGGCTGTGGCGGGGCGGCGCCCAGCTCGTCGCCGCCGCCTCTCTGCTGGCGGTCGCCCTGACCGGCGGTGCGATCGCGCTCGGCGCGGACCGGGGGCAGGCGTCCGCGCCGGTCGCCGCCGGCGCGGTGGACCCCGGGGTGCTGAGCGGCGGGAACCTGGACGCGAGCATCACCGCGCTCCAGACGCACCTGCGGGCCCAGCCGAAGGACCACGGCGGCTGGGCCACCCTCGGTCTGGCCTATGTCGAGCAGGCGCGGACCAAGGGCGATCCGTCCCGGTACCCGCAGGCGGAGCAGGCGCTGCGGCGCTCCCTGTCGCTGGCGCCGGACAACGACCAGGCCCTGGCAGGCCGCGCCGCCCTCGCCGCCGCCCGGCACGACTTCCACGGCGCCCTGTCCTTCGCGGACGCGGCCCTGCGGCGCAACCCCTACAGCGAGCGCGCGCTGTCCTCCCGGATCGACGCCCTGGTCGAACTCGGCCGGTACGCCGACGCGGCGAAGGCGGCGCGGACCGCCGACGCGCGCAAGCCGGGCGTGCCGGTCTTCACCCGGTACGCCTACGTGCAGGAGCTGCGCGGGGACGTACGCACGGCGCGCCGCGTCCTGGAGCAGGCGCTGTCCGCCGCAGTCTCACCGGGCGACACGGCGTACGTGGCCACACAGCTCGGACAACTCGCCTGGAACCAGGGGGACTACAAGGCGGCACTCAGCTTCTGCGCCCGCGCCCTGGCCGCCGACGACGGCTACCTGCCGGCGCTGGAGGGCCGGGCCCGCGCGCGGGCGGCCGGCGGTGACCGCGCCGGGGCCGTCAGGGACATGGAGGCGGTGGTCGCCCGCTCCCCGCTGCCCGGCCCGCTGGTCGAACTCGGCGAGCTGTACGAGGCGCGGGGCGCGGCCGGCGACCGGGCACGGGCCCAGCGGCAGTACGCGCTGGTCGACGCCTGGATCGCGCTGGCCCGTGCCAACGGCGTCAACGCCGACCTGGACACCGCGCTGGCCGCCGCCGACCACGGCGACAAGCGGGCCGCCCTGCGCGCGGCCCGCGCCGAATGGGCCCGCCGGCACACCGTGCACACCGCCGACGCCCTCGCCTGGGCGCTGCACGTCAACGGCCGCGACGCCGAGGCCCTGCCGTACGCCCGCCGGGCCACCGCCACCGGCTACCGCAGCGCCGCCTTCCGCTACCACCGGGGCGTGATCGAGCTGGCCACCGGTCACCGGACGGCCGGCCGCACCTGGCTCGCCTCGGCCCTGGAACTGAATCCCGGCTTCTCCCCGCTGGGTGCGGCACGGGCCCGTAAGGCGCTGGAGGGAACCGAGTGACACCGCGTCTGCTGTGCGTCCTGATCGCCGTGTGCGCCCTGGCGCTCCTGCCGGCCGGCAGCGCGAGCGCGCACCCCCTCGGCAACTTCACCGTCAATCGCTACGACGGCCTGGTCGCCGCTCCCGGACAGCTCCGCGTCGACCATGTGGAGGACCTCGCCGAGATCCCGGCGACCCAGGCCAGGGCCGACATCGAGCGGCTGGGGCTGAGCGCGTGGGCCCGGCAGCGGTGCGCACGGGCCGCCGCCGGCAGCGGCCTGCGTGTCGACGGGCGTACGACCGCCCTCACGGCCGCCCGTAGCAGCGCGCGCACGCGTCCCGGCCAGGCCGGGCTCGACACCCTGCGCGTGGAGTGCCGGCTGACCGCCCCGCTGCCCCGCGCGGGCACCGTCGCCGTGGAGTTCCGGGGCGCTGGCGCCGACGGCGGGCCCGGCTGGCGGGAGATCACGGCGCGGGGCGACCGGATGACGCTCACCGCGTCCGACGTGCCGCAGGACTCGGTGTCCCGGGAACTGACCTCCTATCCCCGGGACCTGCTGTCCTCCCCGGCCGACACCGGGACGGCCTCGCTGCGGGTGCGGCCCGGCGGCCCGGCGCTCGGGGCGGACGCGGAGCGGCAGGCGGCCCCGGGCGCCGGTGTGCTCCCCCGGGGCGCCGACCGCTGGACCCGGGCCCTCGACGACCTCGTGGCCCGGCAGGACCTCACCGTCGGGTTCGCCGGTCTGGCCCTGCTCGTCGCGGTCGCCCTGGGCGCGCTGCACGCGCTCGCGCCGGGCCACGGCAAGACCCTGATGGCGGCGACGGCGGCGGCGCGCGGGGGCCGGGCCCGGCCCCGGGACGTGCTGCCGATGGCCGCCTCGGTCACCGTCACCCACACCCTCGGCGTGGTCGCCCTGGGGCTCCTCGTCACGGCCGGTTCCGCCGCCACGCCGGCGGTGATCTCCTGGCTGGGCCTCGCCGGCGGGGTCCTGGTGCTGGCGGCGGGCGTCACCCTCGTCCGCCGGGCCTGGCGCACCCGTGTGCGGGCGGCCGTCGCGGCCCATGACGCTGCGGCGCCGCGGGAGTTGGCGGCTGTGGGTGCCGGACACAGTGGCCCGCACCACCATCACCACCTGGACGGTAGGGAACACGCCCATGGGGACCACGCACACCCCCACCCGCACGGCCACGGTGATCACACGCATGCCGACACCGGCCACAGCCACGGCGGCCACACGCACAGCCACGGCGGTCACACGCACACCCACGGCGGCCACACCCACAGCCACCCCACCGCACCCACACTGCGCGGCACGATCCTGCTCGGGTTCGCCGGCGGGCTGGTGCCCAGCCCGTCCGCCGTGGTCGTCCTGGTCGGTGCCGCCGCGCTCGGCAAGGCCTGGTTCGGGCTGCTGCTCGTCGTGGCGTACGGGGCCGGTCTCGCGCTGACGCTCACCGCCGCCGGGTTCGCCGTCGTCCGGCTGGGTGCGGGCGCGGTGCGGGTGCTGGACCGGCGCCCGCGCTGGCGCGCCCACCCGGTGGCCGTCCTGGCGCGCCGGACCCTGCCGCTCGCCTCGGCCCTGGTCGTGCTCGCACTGGGCATGGGACTGGTGCTCAGGGGGGCCGCGTCCGCGCTGGGCTGAGCTACTTTTCAAGGAGGATTCGCGCGAGATGCCTTGGGGGGCACCCGTGTCCGAGGAGCCGGGCCCGCAGCGTGTGATCGCGGGCCGCTACCGTCTGCTGTCCCCGCTGGGCGAGGGCGGCATGGGGACCGTGTGGCGCGCCCGGGACGAGGTGCTGCACCGCGAGGTGGCCGTCAAGGAGGTGCGGGCGCCGGCCGGGCTGCCCGGCGACGAGGTCGAGCGGCTGTACGCGCGTCTGGAGCGCGAGGCGTGGGCGGCGGCGCGGGTCGCGAACCGCAACGTGGTGACGGTGTACGACGTGGCGGTGGAGGCCGGCCGGCCGTGGATCGTGATGGAGCTGGTGCGCGGGCTGTCCCTCGCCGACCGGTTGGAGGCGGAGGGTCCGCTGCCGCCGCGGCGGGCCGCGCACATCGGTGCCGAGGTGCTGTCCGCGCTGCGCGCCGCGCACGCCGCCGGGGTGCTGCACCGGGACGTGAAACCGGCGAACGTGCTGCTGGCCGACGACGGCCGGGTGGTGCTGACCGACTTCGGGATCGCGACGGTGGAGGGCAGCTCCGCGCTGACCATGACGGGCGAGGTGATCGGTTCACCGGAGTTCCTGGCGCCGGAGCGGGCGTTGGGGCGGACTCCGGGTCCCGCGTCGGATCTGTGGTCGCTGGGTGTGCTGCTGTACGCGGCCGTCGAGGGCGTCTCCCCGTTCCGGCAGGACACCCCGCTCGGCACCCTGCGGGCCGTGGTGGACGAGCCGTTGCCGCCACCGCGGTGGGCCGGACCGCTCGCTCCCGTCATCGAGGGGCTGCTGCGCAAGGACCCGGCCGAGCGGCTGCCGGCCGAGCAGGCGGAGCGGGAGCTGCGGCTCGTCGCGGCGGGCGGGCCGGTGCGAGCGGACACAGCGCCCGGTGGGGCGCC
>NZ_JBEXKG010000260.1:0-6956 GCF_040609555.1 Streptomyces sp. NPDC004658 | reverse complement strand
CCCGGGGTGCCCCCCGGGTACGCCCCTCCGCCGACTTCCGCGTTCACCTGCCGGACCCGCCGCATGATCACCTCCTGCCGGCCATCCGAGAGGCGCACCCCGGCGTCCTGCCACCGCCATCTCAGCAGGCGCCTCCGGCTCCCCGCCCCATGCCCGGACCAACGAGCACGGCGGGTGACAGTCACATGACCGACCGGACAAGTCCTAGTGCGGCTGTGACTGTGCGCTTCAGTTGGCGAGTTGAGCGCCGGCTATCCCGGCGGTGGTCCGGGCTGGTTAAGGACCACCGCCCGGTCGATGCTCACACCCAGAGCGTGAGTGTCCTTCCGCTGAGGGGGCCGCGCTGCGAACACCACATGTGGCGCAGAGCGGCGGCCGCGGCCCCGGCCGGGGGCTCGTGCACGCCGTCGACTGGAGTAATGGTCAGGACCTGTGGATCTAGATGTGCTGTCCGGACAGCTCTCCTGGGCTCTCAGCCCAGCTGCTGTGCGGCCGTCCGCAGCGCCTCGACGGCCGCGCGGATGGAGGGCCGGCGGTCGGCGTCCGCCCGCCAGACCACGTAGACATGGCGGCGCACGCGCTGCTTGAGCGGCACCAGGACGACGCCCTCGGGCACCGGATGCCGGCCCAGCAGTGGCGCGATGCACACGCCCAACCCGGCCGCGACGAGGCCGAGTTGGGTGTGGGTCTCGCCCGCGCGGTGGCCGACGATCGGCTCGACGCCCTTGGACCGCAGGGTGAACATCAGCCACTCGTGGCAGAACTCGCCCTCGCCCCAGGTGATCCACTCGTCCTCGGCGAACTCGGTGAGGTCCACGTCGTCCCGGCCCGCGAGCCGGTGCGTCGCGGGCATGGCCACCTCCGCCGGATCGTCCAGCAGGGGGGCCTTGACCAGGCCGTCGGGCACGGGCATCGGCTTGTTGTACCAGTCCAGCACCACCGCGAGATCGAGATCGCCGCGCACCACCCCGGCGATGCCCACTTCCGGCTCCAGCTCGCTGGAGCGCACCCGCAGTCCCGGGTGCTCGGTGCGCAGCGCGCCGAGCGCGGTGGGGAACAGTCCGCGGGCGGCGGTCGGGAACGCGGACAGCCTGAGTTCGCCGACGACCTGGCCGCGGTGTGCCTCCAGGTCGGACTGGGCCAGCTCGACCTGCGACAGGATGCGGGCCGCGTGCTCCGACAGCAGGCGGCCGGCGTCCGTGAGCCGCACGCCCCGGCCGTTCTTGGCGAGGAGCTGCTGGCCGACCTCCCGCTCCAGCTTGCCGAGCTGCTGCGAGACCGCGGAGGTGGTGACGTGCAGCGCGTCTGCGGCGGCGCTGACCGAGCCGTGCCGGGCCAGGGCGTCGAGGGTGCGCAGGCGCTCCAGGTTCAACATGTAAGCGATTCTACGAGGTACCAGGTGAGAAATCTCGATTGTGCTACGAGATCGCCTCCCGCATCGTGGAGACCATGAGCACGGTCACCGCATCGGCCCGAACCGGGTCCCCGTCCCCCGCCCGGCCCCGCGCCCGCCTCGGCTGGCGGGTCCGCTTCGGCATCCTGTCCCTGATCTGGGGCTTCAGCTTCCTGTTGATCAAGGTGGGGACCGAAGGGTACGCGCCCTTCCAGGTCACCCTCGGACGGCTGGTGTTCGGTACGGCGGTCCTGGTGGCGGCGATGGCGGTGAAGCGGGAGCGGCTGCCGCGCGGGGCCCGGCTGTGGGGGCACATGGCGGTCGCCGCGTTCCTGCTGAACGCCCTGCCGTTCTCCTTGTTCGCCTACTCCGAGCTGACCATCCCGTCCACCCTGGCCGGCATCTGCAACGCCACGTCTCCCCTGTGGGGCATGGCCCTGTCACTGGTCGCCCTGTCCGAGGACCGGCCCACCCGGGTGCGCGTCGCCGGGCTCGGCCTCGGCTTCCTGGGCGTCCTCACCGTGCTCGGCGCCTGGCAGGGCTTCCACGGTCTGGACGCCACGGGTACGGCGATGGCGCTGCTGGCGTCGCTGAGCTATCCGGTCGGCTGGATCTATGTGCGGCGGACGCTGGCCGGCACGGGCAACTCCCATCTGTCGATGACCGGGGGCCAGTTGCTGCTGGCGACCGTGCAGCTGGCCGTGGTCACCCCGCTGTTCACCAGCGTGCCCGACCATCTCTCCGTCGTTCCGCTGCTGGCCGTGGCCGCGCTGGGGGCGTTGGGGACCGGGCTGGCGGTGCTGATCCAGTACGGGCTGGTCGCCGAGGTCGGGCCCACGACCGCCCAGATGGTCACGTACTTCATCCCCGTCATCGCCACGGCCGCGGGGGTGGCGATCCTCGGGGAGTCCCTGCGGTGGACCACGCCGGTGGGTGCGGTGATCGTGCTGGCGGGGGCGGCGCTCACGCAGGTGCGGGGCAAGGCCGCGTGAGGGGTGCGGTGCGGGGGTGCGGGTCCGCCGTGGCCCGCCACCCGGTTCGCCCGCACCCCTTCCCGCGTCGCCGTCAGCCGTAGACGCGGGCCGGAGACGGGCGTACCGCCGCCGCCACCGCGTCGGCCAGCGGAGCGATGTCCTCCTCGGTGAGCGGTGAGACCGTGATGCGGACCGCCGGCGGCGAGGCCAGGCGGAAGCGGGCTCCCGGGGCCACCGCCCAGCCCCTCTGGAGCAGGCGGGCGATCGCGCCCGTCTCGTCGGGTACCGGCACCCAGACGTTCATGCCGCTGCGGCCGTGTGCGACGACCCCCCGCTCCGCGAGCGCGTCGACCAGGCCGGTCCTGCGGGTGCGGTACGACGCCGCCACCGCCGCGCGGTCGACCGCGCCCTGGGCCCAGAGGTGGGCCACGGCCCGTTGCAGGAGGAGGCTCACCCAGCCGGGGCCCAGGCGCTGACGGCCACGGACCCGGTCGACGGTGACGGGGTCCCCGGCGAGGACGGCGAGGCGCAGGTCGGGGCCGTAGGCCTTGGCGGCGGAGCGGACGAAGGCCCAGTGCCGGGTGGCGCCCGCGAGGGGGTGCAGCGGCAGGTCGACGATGCCGTGGCCGTGGTCGTCCTCGACGAGCAGGGTCCCCGGGTGGTCCCGCAGCACCGCGCGCAGGGCACGCGCGCGCGTGGCGGTGACCGACGCGCCGGTCGGGTTCTGGGCCCGGTCGGTGACGATCAGGGCGCGGGCCCCGGACTCCAGGGCGCGGCGCAGGTCGTCGGCGCGCGGTCCGTCGTCGTCCACGCCGACCGGGGCCGTGTGCAGGCCCAGGGCGGGGATCAGGTCGAGGAGGCTGCCCCAGCCGGGGTCCTCGACGGCGACCGTGTCGCCGGGCCTGAGGTGCGCGGCGAGGACGCGTTCGATGGCGTCGAGGGAACCGGAGGTCACGGTCAGCGGGCCCACGGGGATGCCGTCGGCGTCGAGTTCGGCGCGGGCGAGGCGGGCGAGGTCCGCGTCCACGGGATCGTCGCCGTAGAGCACGGGCCGGTGCTCGCCCCGCTCCGCCGCCGCGGCGAGGGCCGGGGCCAGGCGGGGCAGCAGGGCCGGGTCGGGATTGCCCGTGGAGAGGTCCCGGCCTCCGGCAGGCACCTCCACGCGCAGCTGCTCGCGGCCGGTGGTGGCCGGCTTGGGGCGGATGCGGCTGCCCCGGCGGCCGGCCGTCTCGATCACCCCGCGTTCGCGCAGGATGCGGTAGGCGGCGGCGACCGTGTTCGGGTTGACCCCCAGCTGGGCCGCCAACTCCCGCATAGGGGGCAGGGTTTGACCCGGTCGCAGCTCGCCGGTGCCGACCGCCTGCTCGACGCCGGCCGCGATCTCGGCTGCACCGCGTCCGGTGATCCGATATTCTCCTAGCACAAACGACATTATGCACTAGTGCAAAACTCACCGCCTCTGGAGGGACCGGCATGCAGGGCACGACCGAGGAGACGCGGGCCGCCGCCTACTCACCGACCGACCGGACCGTGCCCACGCGCTCCGCGGAGCGCGCGTCGTACGACAAGGAGCTGGTGCACGCGATTCTGGACGAGGGGTACGTCTGCCACCTCGGCTTCGTCCGGGACGGCGCCCCGGTGGTGCTGCCGACGCTGTACGGCCGGGTCGGCGAGCGGCTGTACGTGCACGGCTCGACCGGCTCCCGGCCGCTGCGGATGACCGGCCAGGCCGACCCCGGCCTGCCGGTGTGCCTGACGGTCACCCACGTCGACGGGCTGGTGCTGGCCCGCTCCGCCTTCCACCACTCGATCAACTACCGCTCGGTCGTGGTGCACGGCGTCGCGCACGAGGTCACCGATCCCGAGGAGCGGCGGCTGGCCCTGGACGCGCTGGTCGACCACGTCGTCCCGGGCCGGGCCGCCGACTCCCGGCCCGCGAACAAGAAGGAGCTGGCCGCCACCGCGGTCATCCGGCTGGACCTGGAGGAGGTCTCGGCCAAGGTCCGCACCGGCGACGCCAACGACGAGCCCGAGGACATGGACCTGCCCCACTGGGCCGGGGTCGTCCCGCTGCGCAAGGGCTACGACACCCCGGTCCGCAACGCCGACCTGGCGCCCGGCATCGAGCTGCCGGACTACCTGGCGAAGCGGTGAGCGCGGGGGGTCACACCGGGGCGGGCTCGCGCCGGCCGGCCGCGCGGGCCTCGCTCACCGCGAGGCCCGCGACCGCGCCGAGCATCAGCAGGGTGCCGGCCGCCGTGGTCACCGTGAGCCGTTCGCCGAGCAGGACGACGGCGAGCACGGCCGCGGTCACCGGCTCCAGCAGCATGATCACGGAAACGGTGGCGGACCGGACGACGGCGGCTCCGGCGAAGTAGAACGCGTACGCGAGGGCTGTGGGGACGGCGGCGATGTAGAGCAGCAGCCCCAGCAGCCGGGCCGGGTGGGCGGTGTGCGGAAGCAGCCCTTCCGCTGCCGCGAAGGGCAGCAGGCACAGCGTGGTCACGGCGAAGGCGCCCACGGTGGTGCCGGCTGCGTCCGCGCCGCCGCCCCTCCCCCACCAGCGGGTGAGCAGGGTCATCGCGCCGTAGCCCGCCGCCGAGGCCAGGGCCAGCAGCACACCGGCCGGCCGTACGGTCGCGGCCGAGCCGCCGAAGGTGAGCACGGCCAGCCCGGCGAGCGCGCCGGCGACCGCCGCCAGACCGCCGGCGCCGAGCCGTTCCCCGAGCAGCAGCCGGGCGCCGAGCGCGATCAGCACAGGGCCCGCGCCGAGAGTCACGACGGTGGCCACGGCCAGCCCGGTCGACGCCACGGCCGCGAAGTAGGCCGTCTGGAACACGGCCAGGGCGAGCCCGGTGGCCAGCGCCCTCGTGAGCGTCCGGCCCACGGGCCGCACCGGGGCCGGACGGCGGACGCCCGGCCGCAGCAGCCGGCCGGCCGACAGAAGACCGAGCCCCAGCGCGCAGCGCCAGAAGGAGAGGGCGAAGGCGCCCATGTCGCTGGTCCGGTAGACCAGCGAGGCGGCGGCGCCCGCGGTGCCCCAGGCGGCACCGGTGACGATCAGGTAGAGCAGGCCACGCCCGACGGGCAGGCCTGAAGCGGGGTGCGACAAGGTCGACAAGGGAATCTCTCCGCAGAAGCGCACGTGGTCGTGCGGAAGTTCGGGAGCGTCCCGCTCCGGCGGGACGCGCGGACTTCGTCTGCGGGCAGCACCGTCCGGCCCGGGCACGCATGCGCCGGGCGAGACCCGGAGGCCCGCCTCAGGCGGCCGGGGGCGGCAGGACGAGTGCGTGGTGCGCCATGATCCGGACTCTAGGCGGCCGTACCCCGCGCCGACAACTCCCTTTCCGCGCCACCCGAGGCGACCGGCTCCGAGGAGCCCGCGGCCGGGGTGGCCGACTGGGCGATGAACGCGCCGACCAGGACGACCGCGCCCCCGGCCACCTGCGGGGCGGACAGGTGCTCGCCGAGCAGCACCCAGGCCAGCACGGTCGCGATCACCGCCTCCAGGCAGGCGACGACCCCGGCGACCTGCGGTGACAGCCGGCGCACGGACAGCACGCCGGTGACGTACGCGATCACCGTGGCGACCAGCACGATCCAGGCCAGCAGGGCGACGGCCGGTACGGCGGTGCCGTTCAGGCGGGCGGAGCCGGCCAGCACCGACCAGTCCATGCTCCAGGGGCGGGCCACCGCGGTCAGCACCCCGGCGCCGACCAGCAGCCCGTAGGCGATGACGCCGAGCGGGTCCGGCGCCGCGTCACCGGCGTCGCTGCCCTGGTCCGACAGCACGAAGTAGCCCACCTGGCAGCAGGCGGCACCGAGCGCGAACACCAGGCCGAGCGCGTCGAAGCTCAGCCCGGACCAGACCTCCACCACGCAGGCGAGGCCGCCGGCGGCGAGGACCACGCCGAGCGCGGCGGCGCGGCTGACGGGCCGCCGCTGCACGAACCGCACCCAGCCGAGCACCAGGGCGGGAGCCAGGTACTCGACGAGCAGGGCCACGCCGACCGGGATGCGGGAGAGCGCGGCGAAGTAACAGGCCTGGACACCGGCGACGGCGAGCAGCCCGAACCCGGCGAGCAGCGCGGGCCGGCGGCGCGGCAGGGCCCGGTGCCGGATCGCGACCGGCAGCATCACCAGGGCGGCGCCGGCCACCCGCAGCCACACCACGTGGAGCGGGTCGAGTCCCGCCTCGATCAGCGGCTTGGCGGCCACTCCCGAGCCGCCGAAGGCCAGCGCCGAGCCGAGTGCGAGACCGAGCCCGGCTCCCTTGCCGGGGCTGTCCTGACTGCTCACAGACGTATGCACCGGCACATGATGACAGGCGACGACAGGAGCGTCACCCCCGATGGCACCTGTCTCAGCCGGTGGACGGCCGACGGAAGGGGCTGCGGGTCAGCGGGCCGCCCCGCCGTCGTCGGCGTACGCGTCCGTTCCCGCCTCGATCCGCGCGGACAGTTCACGGGCGGGGATGCCGGCACGTTCCAGGACCTCGGCCGCCCGGGACCCCGGGTCCGCGGCGAGCGCCGCGAGCAGGTCGGTGCCGACGACGCGCGGCGCGCCCCGCCGCCGGGCACGCGCGCGGG
>NZ_JBEXKG010000259.1:0-6993 GCF_040609555.1 Streptomyces sp. NPDC004658 | reverse complement strand
TCACCGGCGAGAACACCATCTCCTGGCGCGACCCGACACCACAGACCAAACAGCTGTTTTCGGGATGAAACATCGGGCGAAAACGACCTCTTAGACGCCGCGTCGTGTGTGCGTGGATCTGGCCGGCCTCGCTGGGGACGGAAGGAAAGAAGACGTTTAGGTACAGCCGGGCCGAGGCAAAGACGGTGATCGCTATGACAGCCTTGCTGGTGCCGTTGCTCGGCTGGTCTCACTCACCTGGTACAGGGCCCCAGCATCTGGGGGCTTCCCGCCGCACTGCGGCATGCTTCGTCGGGCGTGATGGGGGTGCGAGCAGTGCGTTGTCAATGCCGACGGCGATGATGACCGCATGACGATGGCCCTGCGGATTGCTGCGTTCATCTGTACTGGCCCGGACGGGATTCGTCCATCCTCCGCCGTCGCCTCCGACAACCGGGCGCCAGCAGACACGGGCAAGCGACGTGAAGCCGCTGTAGCCGGCACCTGTTCGGCCAGGTCGGCGGCCTTCTCGGAAATCCGTGCGGGCTGGTCGCTGGCGTGAGTGCGTAATCAGTCGCGATCGTGTCGGCGGGCAGAGCGTGGTTGTGCCCCAGCGTCGGGCCGGGGCACGACGAGGGACCCGGGGGGAGCGCGGTGGTGGTGCTGGTGGTCATATGTTGATGGTTATGCGTCAAGTGTCCAGTGAGGCGACGCATCCGGGTTGGCGTCGTGGGAGTGTGAAGGCTGGCTAGACGTGAGGTTTCGGCGGGGAGTGGAGCGTGGCTGCGGGGAAGGGTGTGGTACCCGAGCTGACCCGGGCGCATCGGGTCCTTGTCGGTGTGGTCGTGATGGGTGCCGTGGTCATCGCGGGTATCGGCTTCGCCGGTTCGTACGCGGCGGTCCGTGAGCTGGCCATCAAGAAGGGCTTCGGGAACTTTTCCTATGTGTTCCCGGTGGGCATTGACGCAGGCATTTGTGTGCTGCTGGCCCTGGACCTGCTGCTGACTTGGATCCGCATCCCCTTCCCGCTGCTGCGCCAGACGGCGTGGCTGCTGACGGCGGCGACGATCGCGTTCAACGGCGCCGCCGCCTGGCCGGACCCGCTGGGTGTCGGGATGCACGCGGTGATCCCGGTGCTGTTCGTCGTGGCGGTCGAGGCGGCCCGGCACGCGATCGGCCGGATCGCCGACATCACGGCCGACAAGCACATGGAGGGGGTCCGCCTCGCCCGTTGGCTCCTGTCCCCGGTGCCTACGTTCCTGCTGTGGCGCCGCATGAAGCTGTGGGAGCTGCGCTCCTACGACCAGGTGATCAAGCTGGAGCAGGAACGTCTGGTCTACCAGGCCAGTCTGCGCTCTCGTTTCGGCCGGGCCTGGCGCCGCAAGGCGCCGGTGGAGTCGCTGATGCCGCTGAGGCTGGTACGGTACGGCGTTCCTTTGGCCGAGACGGCTCCGGCCGGGCTGGCAGCTGCGGGCATTGACGAGCCGCCGATCCAGTTCACCGTCGAGCGGGCCCCGGTTCCGGCCCAGAGGCACAGTCCCGAACTTGAGGCCGCTGTTGATCGGGAGAAGGAACTGGGGCCGGTGCGCGGCGCGCAGCCTCAGCCTGTTGAGCAGCCGGTAACACGAACCGCACATCCTGAGCAGCCGCACGATCTCGGGGATGACGGGAACGCCCGACGTCTCGCCGACGCCTATCGGGACTGGCTGGCTGCCTTTGGATTCGAGCCCACGAGCGCGCAGTTCGCTGTGTGGCTCCAAGACCAGTACGGCATTGCCACCGCGGCTGGTGGGCCGCTGTCCGCGGAACAACTCGAACCCCTGCTGCGACTGCTCATGCAGCGTCATACACTCCCAGCTCAGGACGGTACTGAACCCCAGGCTTCACTTGAGGCGGACGCGGGATGGGGTGATTACTTCTACAACGCCTGGCTCGCGTATGCGCAAGAGTACGGGTCCTATCCCGATGCCGCCGCTCTCGCCGCGTACGTCTACGAGCGGGACCAGGTTACTGGTGGCAGCGGCCGGCCCGTCACGGGTGAAGACCTGGAGGGCTTCGTCTCCGCCTTCCGGCAGCGCGAGTTCGATCAGGCAGAGCGGCCCGCCACCGAGGAAGCGTGCGAGCCCGCTGCACAGTCACCCGCCGACGATCCCCTCCCGAACGAGGAGGAGCCTGCGCCGGCACCGGCCGACGCGAGTGCGCATCCCGCCAAGGAGAAGCGTGGCCTAAGGGTGAGTGCCGCCGTCGACGATTCGCCGACCGAGGGTGACGCGACCGGGGCGGCGGCCGCGCTCACCACGGTGGACCGTTACTACCTGGCTTGGACGGAGTACAAGACCGAGCATGGCGAGGAACCCAAGGCCGATGAGCTCTCCGTCTACCTGGCAAGCAGCAAGGGCATGACCGGCCGCAGCGGAAAGCCGGTCAGCCCGTCCACCCTGCGCCGCTACCTCTTGCAGTTCCGTGTCTACACCTTCTGGGCGGAACACCGCGTGCGCAACGAAACCCCGTCACTGGACGCCATCGCACAGGAATGCGCAACCAACGGGGTTACCGGGCAGCACAACAAGCCCCTGACCACCGACTACATTGCCGAGCTGGCCGTCGACTTCGAACGGCGCTGGCAGGCACTTACCCGACACCACGCGCAGCCGCAGCGGTGAGGACACACTGGAACACCGACCTGCCGGAGTCCGGTGCGCATTCCATGATCCCGGATCGCATCAGAGCAGCCGGTGGCGAGCGCATGGCTAGGCATCACCCTGTACTTGATGCAGGGCCGGTCATTGTCTCTTGAGCCCTCAGGGAGAAGGCAGCGGCTGCCCTGGAGAGTGGCCTGGCCCCGCATGCGCCCGCGGTTGCGTAGACCGTACGGGAGCGCTGGGGGAGTGGCGCACGCGGCTGCCCGCGTTCGTTCAACGATGCCGCTCTGTACGCCTGTGCGGCCTGCGACCTCGCCGCCAGCCAGTGGCGGGCACTGCGCATCCGTGCGCGCCCCCCTCACAAGGCGTTGCGTTCCGTTGTGGCCGGCGCGTTGAGGAGTGTGTTGATGAGTTGTTCGGTTTCGGTTTCCAGTGAGCAGTCCAGGGCTTGGTTGACCTGTTGGAGGCGGGTGATGGCGGTGTGCAGGCCTTGCCGGTTCCCGGCCGCGTGTTCGATGCGGAGCCAGTCCCGGTACAGCAGTTCGGCGGTGTCGTCGACTTCTAGGCCTGTTGCGATGGCCTGGCGGGCTGCGCTGAGGTTGTGGTGGGGGCCCGGGGGCGTGCGGTAGGTGGCCACCGTGTGCGCCACGTCGATGATCCGTGTGATCATTTCCTGCTGGTAGGGCTCGGCCCAGGGCAGTGCCTTGCCCCCGAAGGGTTTTCCGCGGACCAGGGCGAGTGCGTTTTCCAGTTCGGTCAGGCCGGCCGGGCCCTGTGGCAGGGCGGATTCGACGAGCTCAAGGAAGCGGGTCCAGTCGCAGCGTACTTGGGGGGAGAGCCGGTAGGGGTCCTCGCCGGTCTTGCGGCGCGGCACGTAGAGGTTGCCGGCCGAGTCGCTACCCAGGGAGCTGCGCAGGCCCTGCATCCGTGCGTTGAGGGTGCTCGTCGACCACGGGCTGACGGGATCCATGTCGGCACACAGCACGTCCGCGCTGCGGCCCGGACGGAAGTACAACAGGGCGGCCAGTTGCGCCATTCTGGGGCCGTGACCGGTGCTGTTCACGCCCGTCACCTCGACTGGCCCCAGCACACGGATCTCCGGGGCATGCAGGTCCTGTGCCTGGCGCTCTTTCCCCTGCGGCACGGCAGGCTCCTCGAGGGCGGCCCCCGGGGCGTCAGCCTTCCCAGCCTGTGCGGTGTCGGTGGACTCAGCAGCGGCCGGGGCCGCCGACACCGCTGTCTCGGCGCCCGGTCCGGCTTCGTCGTCCAGCTGGGGCGGCGACGCGGCGGGGGTGAGGAGCCGGAGCCCGGACGGATCGGCGCTGGCGGCGAGCAGGGCCGGGAAGACCTCGCTGCTCACGTCCGTTGCCGCTGCTGGTGACGGGCTCGAGGCGGCAGTGGTTGCGGGCGCGGACTCTTTCGGCAACGGGTGCTCGGGTTGCTGTGTGCTGTCGAGCTCGTCTGGGACGTCTTCCCAGGGCCCCTCGGCAGGGTGGGGCGGCTGCCCGGACACCTTCAACGCGGTGGTGATCTGCAGGTAGGCGGCGTGCTCCAGACGCTGCACGGTGATGTCGGTGCCGGCGTAGTCGAGGGTCTGCGGGTCGCTGATCGAGGCGTTGAGGATCTCCGCCTCGGGGAAACGAGCGGCCGTCGTACTGGCCGGGGCGATCAGCGTGACGGGCACCGCTCCGGCACGGTCGATGAGGTCGGCGAACTGCCAGGCCGTGTCCTCGTCCAGCGAGGACGCGCACAGCAGCACGTACGGCTGATGCTGGGTCCCGGGCATCTGGTGGGCCTCCAGCAGGCGTTCGCTCAGATCACGCAGCGCATGCGTGGCCTGCCGCATGTGGGCGATCCTCGCGGTGGGCAGCAGCTGGGGCAGGTCCTCGCCGAACCCCACGGTGACGACCTCCACATCGGCCGCCCACGGACTCATTCCGAGTTCCAGCGCCAGCGAGGTGCACACCTCGGTGATGTGGACCGGGTTGCCGTTCAGTAACAGCGCGGGCAACTGCGCGAGGTTGAGCAGCAGCAGGTCGCCCGCCTCGGTGCTGCCGATCGTGACCAGCCCCGGATACGGTGCCGGCACCTCGCGGGCGGCCTCCTCGTCCAAGACGGCGGCCTCAGCGGGCAGGACCCACCAGCCGCCCCGCCCGGCAGCGAAGGGCGCCACCGGTTCTTGGGCGAGGTCCTCGGGCAGCACCTCAACCGCTCGGGTCCCGATCCGGGCGGCCCGCAGGGGCGGCAGAACGAGCTCCTCCCCCTGCTGGGCCGCGTTGTGGGCCAGCGCCCGCAGGGCCACGTCCAGGCGGGCAGCGCCTGCCGGTTCGGCGGCCGCCGCCAGCTGGGCTTCTGCTGTGGAGGTTACCGACGCGATGGCGATCTTCTCGCCGGGCTTGCGGCGGCGGCGCTGCAGCGTCCTGCGCAGGGCGAGGGCGCCAGTGATGGCGGCGGCCAGCAGTGCGCCGGCGCCGAGCACGATGCGCAGGTTGTGAGGGCCGCTGCTGACTGGAGCCGTCGCGGGGGCGGCAGTGGAGCCGGATGCTTCCGGTGACGGCACCGATGCTGGCGGAGAGGTGGCAGGAGGCGTGGCGCTAGTGCTGGGCTGGGGCGCCGTGGACGCTGAGGCGGGCGGAGACGACTGCTCCTGCCCCGGCTGCTCGGCAGGGTGGCTGGCCGGTGCGCTGGGTGTCGACGACTCGGGTGCCGGCGCTGTGGTCTGGCTGGGCGTGGGTGTTGGCGCGTCGTCGCCGTCACCCGGCTTCAGCGTGCTGTCGGGAGTCTGGGTGGCCGGGAGAGTGGCCTCGTGACCCCCCGACTCCGTGCCCTGCCCGGGGCCTTGGTCCGGTTGATGGGGCCGGGCCTCGGGCACCGTGATCTGCTGTCCCGCGTAGATGACGTCCGGGTCGGAGATCTGGGGCAGTCCGTGCGGCTGCGGCTTGCCCCGGCTGGCCTCGAACAACTCTGGCCAGTCGTCGCCGTCACCGAGCTCCTTCTCTGCGATCTTCGACAGGTAATCACCGGAGTGGACGGTGACGACGTGCCCGCCCTTCTCGTCGGCAGCCGGGGCTCGGTCACCCAGCTGCGTACGGACGCCTCCGACGGCCACGGAGGTCTCAGGCATCTGCAGCTGCCAGCCGGGCTGCAGAAAACTGTTCGCGCGGAAAACCGTGCCGTCGGCCATGGTCCGGCCCTCATTCAGATCGGCGATCTCGCGCCACCGCTCGCCGTCCCCCAACTCCTTCTCCGCAATGCCCCACAAGCTCTCCGCGGGCCGCCTTTCGCGCACCGTGTACGTCGCGCGGGACGCCGGGGTGCTTGCCGCAGGCGTCGGAGCCTGCTTGGTGTCGGTGGCCTGAGAGATCTGAGTTTGCCCGGGAATGTGGGTGGCGGTGCTGGCGGCCGGGGAGGCGTGGGCGTTGGAGGCCAGGGCGGAGCTGGTGGGCAGCAATACCAGAATGCTGCCGATCAGCAGGGCGGCGGCGCGTTGTGAGGCACCCAGCCCGCGCGGGGCATGCCAGGTGCGGCCCCTGACCTGTGCGATGAGCTCGCGGACGGCGCAGAAGGTGAATTGCGCCCACCCGATCCACCCCACGCCGGCGAGCAGCAGCAGGAACACGCTGCCGGTGTCTTGCCGGTCCAGCAGGTGCATGACGTCGTCGTGGGTGGCTGCCCAGATGACCGGGGAGGCCCAGGCCAGCAGCAGCGGCAGCCCGACGACCGTAAGCGCCAGGACCAGCAGACTCAGCACGGCCTTGATGACCCGCGCCAGGGTGCGGCCGGTGGTTGCGGCGGGGGACGGGGTGGTGCTCATCAGTTTCCTTCGTCGGGTGCCGTGACGCCATGCAGGAGGGTGGCTTTGCCCTGGCCGGTCACCGACAGAGAGCCGATCCCGACCATCGACAAGAACTTCGTGTCGTAGGTGCCGGTGACCGTGACGGTCAGCGTCTTTCCGTCGCCGGACACGCTGACCGTGCCGGTGGCGCCGGCGGAGCGTAGGTAGGCCTGTGCTGCGGCGGCTGCGGCCTGCGGATCTACATCGATCGCCTTCCCGCTGATCGCGTCGGCGGGATCGATGGCCTGCCCGCCTGCCCGGGCGGCTTCGCCGGCGATGTAGTCCGCGTGTTCCGTGGCACGCATCTTGCTGCCGCCGTCGACGGCGACCCCGATGATCCCGATCAGCGCGATGACGCACACGGCGACGAACACGGTGACGCCTCCCCGGTCGTCCATGCCCGGTCGCCGGAACATCTCACGGATGATCATCCATCCCCCCGTGTGCGAAAGGCATTGGGTTCGTCGGGTGGGTGGAGGGGGGAACGGTGCGGTGAGCTGGTGTTTTCGGGGTTCGCTCGGTCGGTGGGTTTGACCG
>NZ_JBEXKG010000258.1:0-7069 GCF_040609555.1 Streptomyces sp. NPDC004658 | reverse complement strand
CCCGGCCGACGCCTGCCTGCCGCCCGCCGTCCTGCGCTGCCACGCCGCCGTGCTGGAGATCGCCGACGCGGCGCTGGCCATGGGCACGGCGGCGGATCTGGCCGTGCGGGGCCGGCACGCCTCGGTGGAACTGCAGCCCGGCCGGTTCTGGTACGCCACCACCTGGGCCCCCGTCCTGTGGTGGCACCGGCTGCGCGGCCACGCCGGACGCCGGTCGGTGTTCTTCCAGAACGCGGTGCGCATCGCCCTGGCCCTGACGGCGGCCCGGCTCGTGGCCGGGGTGGACACGCTGCCGCACGGCTTCTGGGCGATGCTGGCGACCCTCACCCTCACCCGCACCACCATGGGCGAGACCTGGAGCACCATCCGGCTCGCACTCGCCGGCACGCTGGGCGGAGCCCTGCTCAGCGCCGGTGTCCTGATCTCCGTCGGCTCGGACACCACCGTGTACGCCGTCCTCCTGCCGCTGTGGATGCTGCTCGGCTTCACCGTGGGGCCGGTGCGGGGCGTGGGCTGGGCCCAGGGACTGTTCACCGTGCTCGTGGCGCTGGTCTTCGCGCAGCTGGCGCCGCCGACCTGGCAGCTGGCGGAGGTCCGCGTGCTGAACGTGCTCATCGGCAGCGCGATCGGCGCGGTCTTCGGAGTGCTGGCCTGGCCCCGGGGCGGCCACGAGGAACTGCGCCGCGCGGCGGCGGAACTGCTGCGCAGGGCCGCGGAGATCGTCGTGGCCACCAGTGCCTCGGTCGCGTGCGGCACCGTGTCACCCCCGCTGTCCAGAGTGACCCACCACCGGTGCCTGCAGCGTGCCGTCGTCCTCGCGGAGTCCGCGTACGCACAGGTGCAGAGCGAGCCGACGCCGCCGTTCGGAGGCAGCGGGCGCCGGGTGCAGCTGCCCGCCGTGGACTGGCAGGCGACGCTGATCGCCGGGCATCACACCCTGTGGGGCTCGGCTCGGCTGCTGGAGCCGCCGCTCACCCCGCTGAGTCCGGCGGCGGCCCAGTCGGCCGGGATGCTGGGGGAGCGGGTGGCGGGCCGGATGCTGCTGGTCTCGGCGGCGCTGGACCCGGGAGACGACACCCCCGTCGCGGCGACACCGCTGATCGACCCGGCGCTGCCCGGCCTCACCGCCGAGCCGCCCGGCGCTCCCCGCCGGTACTACGCGACCGTGGCGTGGCTGGACTCCCTCATGACCGACCTGACACGCATCACGTACACCGCCCCGTGGAACGTGCCGGCGACGACGACGGCGGACACCTCCTGACCCGGGCCCGTCCCGCCCGCGCCCGGGCGTGGTGCCGGCACGTCCGCCACCGGAGCCGTCAGGCCGCGCGCCCCGCGGGAGTCCACCGGCCTAAGGGCCTGTCCGGCAATTCGCGTCCGCCGTGCGACGCCATACACGCACTCTCGCCGCACCGGCCCCGAATCCGAGTGAATGGTCAGACAGGCCCTGGGGCAGCCCCGGTCACTGGCCCACCCGTCCGTCGACGCACTCGCGCAGCAGATCGGCGTGCCCGCAGTGACGGGCGTACTCCTCGATCCTGTGCACCAGCAGCTCGCGCACCGCGATCCCGTCCTTGCCCAGCCGCTCGCCCAGGTCCGGGTGCTCGGCCAGCGCGGCGTCGGTCGCGGCCTGTTCGCGCGCCAGGTCGGCGTAGGCGGCGTCGACCACCGCCTGCTCGGCGACGGCCCCGTGGAAGTCCCCGTCCGGCTCGCCGTACAGCTTCGGCAGGGGATCACCGTCGCTGATCCAGCCGCGCCAGTCCCGCTCCACCTCGGCGAGGTGGCGGAGCAGGCCGAGCAGTGACATGGTCGACGGCGGGACCGACCGGCGGGCCAGCTGCTCCGGGTCCAGTCCCTCGCATTTCATCCGCAGGGTCGTGCGGTACCCCGCCAGGAAGTCCTCCAGCGTCGCGAGCTCCCCCTCCGGACCGGCTCCTTCGCTGTGCCGGGGGTCGTCCGCGGGGTCGACCCACATGTCGGGGTATTCGGTCGCCTGGCTCCAGCGTGCGGGCTGCTCACTCATGCGTGCCATGGTCGTCCCACAGGACCCGCGTTCGCCAGTGTCCGGTCGTGTTTCTCCCGGGACGCCCGCCGCCTCCCCGGAACGGGCCGGGGAGGCGGCGGGCCGTGCGCGTCAGGAGGTGCCTTGTGCGGTGACGCAGCCGATCGAACCGGCGGGAACGTTGTTGCCGTTCGACGACGTGGCGGTGAAGCCGAAGGTGACACTGCCGTCGGCGGGCACGACCCGGTTGTGGTCCGCGTTGCGGACCGTGACCGTGCCGTCGGCGCCGGTGGACAGCGTGCCGTTCCACAGGCTGCTGATCTTGGTGCCCGCCCCCGGCTGCCAGGCCACGGCCCACCCGTCGAGCGGCGCCGTGCCGTGGTTCATCACCTCGACGGAGGCCTGGAAGCCACCGCTCCAGGAGTTCACCACGGAGTACGTGGCCATGCAGGAACCGGTGTGCGGATCCGTGGGCGTCGGCGTCGGCGTGGGCGTCGGCGTGCCGCCGGAGGTGCGGATGCCCGTGACCTCGCCGTGGCCGCCGTCGAAGACGATGTCCGAGCAGGAGAAGAAGTTCTCCTGGCTGTCGGAGCGGACCCACTGGATGAACAGCAGCGCGTCACCGGACCGCCCGGAGGGCAGCTTCAGATCCCAGGAGTAGTGGCCGCCCTCGGTGCCCGGCGATCCCTGCTGCGGCGGGTTGGTGACCGTCTGGATCAGGTCGAGGTCGGCCCAGCGCAGGGCGGACGTGGGCGACCAGCCCTGCTTGGTGACGTACACCCGGAAGTCACCCGGGTGCGCCGCCCAGTTGCTGTACTGCGCCTGGATCGTCGCCCCGCTGGTCAGATGGGTCCGCGGCCAGTCGGAACGGGCCGCGTTGTAGGCGCGGAAGTCGTACGGCGACCGGTCGCCGGCGCTGCACAGGGTGCCGTCTGGGACGTAACCCGCGCCCCGGCCACCGGCGTTGGAGTCGAGCACGGCGAACCAGTTGTACAGCGCCGTCGCACCGCTCTTCGCCAGCGCGTCCCGGCACGCCGGGTTGGTCGGGTCCAGCCCGCCGGTCGTCGTGTGCGCGTCCAGATAGCACAGGTAGGTGCGGGACCCGGGCAGCATCGCCACCCCGTGCGCCTGTGCGCTGGTCTGCCCCAGGAGGGTCAGCGCCAGTGCCGCCAGCAGCGTTGACAGAGCCGCTGCCACCGACATCAGTCTGTTGCGTCGCGTCACGTTCAGCTCCTTCGGATTCGGATCAGACGGGCGGGAGACCCCGGGCGGGCGCCGTACCGGAGTACGCCGGGACCACCGGGGCGTCGCTGTGTGCTCCGCCGGTGCCGGCGGCCGGGTGCGCGGTGAGCTGGCCGGTCAGGCCCAGCGTCAGGGTGGCGAGCGCCGCGCCCAGCGAGGCCGCCCGGTGCCGCCGGCGTCGCGGTCTCGGCTGGTGCGCGCATGTCCGGCGGGTGGGGGGTGTCATGCGTCCTCCTCGTGCGGGTGGGGGTGGTACGAGGCAGGTGCGGTAGGCGGGGCGGGGCTCAGCTCCCGGCGCGGTGCGGCGCGGGTGTGCCGGCGGTGCCGTCGGCGGTGAAGCGGGTGTTCTCCACTGTCACCTCCGCCTGGTGACCGCCCTGCCAGGAGGAGACCGTGCGGAACCGAGGGGTACACGCTCCGGGCGTGGGCGCGGGGCCGGAACCGGTGTGGGGCGGCCCTTACCCGTACGGGAGCGGGGTGGAGCCGGGACCCGCCCGGTCGGCGGGCGCGAGACGGGCGGGTCCCGGAGCGGGTGGGTGTGTCACGCGGTGGCGCAGGCGGCCCCGTTGAGGCTGAATCCGGACGGTTCGGTGAAGGTGCCGGCGTAGCTGCCCTGGAAACCGAACGTCACCTGACCGCCCGGCGCGATCTGCGCGTTGTAGGCGAGACCGCTCGCCGTCACCGCCCCCGAGGACGGCGTCACGGAGGCACCCCAGGCGCTGGTGATCCGCTGGCCCGCGGGCAGGGCGAAGGCCAGCTGCCAGCCGCTGACGGGGGAGGAGCCGGTGTTGGTGACGGTGACCTCGGCGGTGAAGCCGCCCTGCCAGACGTTCGTCCCGTACGCCACCTTGCAGGCCGCCGGGGTCCCGGGACCGCCCGGGCCGCCGCTGCCGGTCTCGACCGTGGAGGAGAACGAGGTCACGGCCAGACCGGCGCCGTTCTGCCAGGGCTCGAAGCCCGCCTGCACGCTGGTCAGGTACCAGCTGTCCTGGGCGAGCCCACGGGACACGGCCTGCCGGACGAAGTCCATGACGTCGAAGCTCCAGCTGGTGATCGCCGACGGTGCGACGAAGGAGAGCACGTCGTTGCCGCCGTTGTTGCCGGACCACACCTGCCACTGACGCCCGGCCACGGTCGCGGTGCCGACCTGCGAGCCCACCGGCTGGATGGAGCCCACCTTGTTGAACCACACCATGATCTCGGTCTTGTTGACGCCGTCGGTGCGGGGCGTGGGGTCGAGCCAGATGTCGTACGCGGCGTCGTACACCGCGTTGCTCACATAGCCGTAGGAAATGCTGGTGGGCGCGCGGGAGATGGTGCTGAGCCGGGCCGGAAGGTTCGTTCCGGGCGAGCAGTTGGTGTAGTGACAGCCGTTGTAGACGGACGGGTAGGACTTCGGGGCGCCGTTCGTCGGCACCGAGCCGTCGGCCTGGGTGACGCGGAACCCGGAGTCCGTGACGCTGATGCACTGGGTCTCGCCGGTGCCCCAGCGGTTGTTCTGGACGACGTAGCGGCCCTGGATCGTCGTCGAGCCGTACTGCTCGCAGAGGGTGGTGTCGGCCTGGGCCGCCGGAGCGACGGTGAGCAGCGCCGCCAGGGCGGCGAGCGCGGTGAGCAGTGCGCCCAGCAGGCCGCGCGCTCCACGGACAGGGTGCTTGTACGGTCGCATGCGGGTCCTCTCCATGACGGTGAGGGGAGTTCGGGAGCGCTCCCGGGCGCAGGTGGTTGGGAGCGCTCCCATTCCCTCCGTTGGGCAGGGACTGTAGGGAGAGTTCATGTCCCTGACAAGCCTTCGCGCGGGGGGAGTGTCGAAGAAGTCTCGAAATCGCACGTCAATGCTGCGCCGCCGACGCGGTCCTCATCTTCTGGGAGCGCTCCCGACAAGGGGGGTCCGCAGCGCGGCCTCCTCAGCCCGGGGCGACCCGGTGGATCGCCAGCGCGTCCAGGCGGTGCGGTCTGGCGTCGGAGGGCGCGCACACCAGACGCCCGACCGCGGGGGGAGGGCCGGGCAGCGGGTCCTGGCCGCGCAGCGCGGCCTCGACGAACAGGCGCAGCCGTGCGGCACACCTGCGGTAGAACCGCAGTTGGGTGCGGCGGCCGAACAGGCGCCACCCGAGGAGGGTGATCCGGCCCAGAGTCGGGGCGCCCTGCGCATGGCACGTGACCACGAACTGCACCTCGCCGGTGTCCTGCCGCTTCACCACCTCGTAGGTGGCCTGGCCGCGTTCCAGGTGGCCCTCCAGGGTCTCGTAGGCCCATCCCCAGACGCGCTCGGTCCCGTCGCGGGTCTCGTCCACCACCTCGGTGACGCGCACACCGCAGTAGAAGTGGATGCCGTGGAAGCGTGCCTCCAGCAGCATGTCCCGGCCGAGCAGCGGCGCGGCGGGGTCGTAGAGCGCTCGCACGATCTCCGGCGGCGAGAACTCGTAGGCGCGGACCAGGCGGCAGGCCTGTTCCCACGGGCCTGACGGTTCCGGCGGCCCCGGCCGCTCCTTCGGCAGCGCGGTGCGGTGGACATCGATGGTCCAGGACGGCCGGCGCACCTCGTCGGCCGAGTAGTTCACGCGCGCGTCCGCGAGGTCCCGCCACACCTGCGTGGCGTCGAGCCGTCCGAAGGTCCAGTCACCCAAGGGGCTCACTCGGACCTTCGAGCGAGTCGCCGATCAGCCACAGCGTCGGCGGCCACAGCCCCACGAAGAGCGCGCGCCGCTCGGCGTTCCCCCGCTGCTCCTGGTCGACGGTCTTCGCGCGCACCCACAGCGTCACGCACAGACCGACGGAGGCGAGCGAGACGAGGTGCAGATGCGAACTCCGCACCCCCGCGCGGTGCAGCAGCCGGACCACCATGGGGCGCCTCCGCGATCTCTTGCTTGCGCCAGTAGTTCGTTTTGAGTACCCCTTTTGGCGGTTATACACGTTTTGATGCGACTAATAACCTTTTGTCGGCCCAGGGGGCACGGATGACGCGTTCACACTGCCCGCGGATCCTCGCCGTGCTCGCGCGGTGGCTGCTGGGCACAGGCCTGGTCACCTGGCGCTATCTGTGGGAGACGACACCCCTGCACCGAGGCGGCGAGTGCCGGGGCGACGAGACGGACCTCCCGCCGCCGCTGCCGGCCGAAGCGGTCGACAGCCGGGTGCAACAGGCCCAGGACGGCTGCGGCCCCCTGTTCCACCGCCTTTTCCGCGTGCGTATCGCCGAATCCGACGTCGGTCCCGACCGGCTCATCGAATGGGTCTGCTGCGATTTCAAGCGCTTCGTGCCTTCCGAGGTGGTCGACATCCGCACCGGTGAGCTCCGCGAGCACGGGCTGGACGTCGGGGACGAACTGCTGGTGGAGATGCCAGGACCGTGGAACGGACCCGTCAAGGTCGTTCACCGCGACGTCGACCGTCTGCGCCTGGTGACCCTGCGCGGCCACATGGAGGCCGGCCAGGTGCAGTTCCGTGCGCGCCAGGACGGCGACCTGCTGGTGTTCGAGATCGAGCTCTGGGCCTGCCCCGGCAGCCGCCTGGTGCACCTCCTGTACTCACACCTGCGCCTGGCGAAGGAGATCCAGCTCAACATGTGGGTCCGGTTCTGCCTGGCCGCCGCAGCCATGTCGGGGGGCCGGCCGGTCGACGGTGTGCACATCTCCACCCGCCTGCTCGACCCGCCGGAAAGGGCGTCGGTACGTCCGCTGTCCTCGGCCGGGAGGAGTTCTCCGGGCGGTGCGCCAGGCCCGGAGGCGTCGTCGGCCGAGGCATCCGGTGAGCCGGGCGCGAGCCGGGCCGCCCGGCGAAGGGGCGGCGGGTGAGGGCCGGCGCCCTCCAGGGCCGGACCGT
>NZ_JBEXKG010000257.1:0-7085 GCF_040609555.1 Streptomyces sp. NPDC004658 | reverse complement strand
GTCGGCCGCGACCCGTTCGGCGACCCGCCGGACCGCCTCGGCCAGGCGCTCGCGCCGCACCGGCTTGAGCAGGCAGTCGACGGCCCCGAGCCCGGACGCCCGCAGGACGTGCTCCTCGTGCTCCGCGTGCGCGGTGACGAAGACGACCCGGGGCGGCTCGGCGCGACCGGCGAGGAGACGGGCGAGGTCCGGGCCGCCGAGCCCCGCCATGCGGATGTCCAGGAAGACCGCGTCGACGTCCGCCGCGCCCCCGGTCCCCCGCCGGCTCAGCCGCCGCAGCGCCTCCGCCGCTCCGAGGACCCCCTCCGCCGACCGCACCCGGGGATCGGCCCGCAGCAGGAACAGCAGCTCGGCGAGCGCCGGTTCCTCGTCGTCGACGGCCAACACCCGGAGCATGGCGCCTCCCCCAGCGGACGGACGGGGGCCTCGGGCGTGCGGGGTCCCCGTGCAGGAGCACGGTGGGGCGGACCGACGGGTTCAACGGGACGCTCGCCCGGGCGCCGGGAGGCGTCACGCGGCCGGGGAGAGCCACGAAGCGGCACGTCATCGTTCCGGGTGATGTGCACCGCATCACCTCCGCCGCGGTTTGACCTCAAGCGCTTCAAGTGTCGGAGGCTTGCCACATGCCAGGAACCAAGGACCGAGCCGCGGGCCTGACCATCCAGGAGATGGCCCGGCGATCGGGTTTCACCGAGCCCACGCTCCGCTACTACGAGAAGATCGGCCTGCTGGGCAGGGTCGCCCGCGACGAGTCCAGCGGTCATCGCCGCTACGACCCGGCGACCGCGGACCGTGTCGAGGCGCTGGCCTGCCTGCGCTCGGCGGGCATGACCGTCAGCGGAATGCGCCGCTACCTGGATCTGCTCGCGCGGGGCGACTCCGCGGCGGCCGAACAGCGGGATCTGTTCGCCGCACAGGCGGAGAAGCTGGCCGCCGACATCGAGCGGCTTCGGCTCCGCCTGGCGTATCTGCGCGGCAAGGCAGACCTCTGGGACGCCCGGGTCCGTGGGGACGCCGACGCCGAGAAGCAGGCCATCGAGGACGTCACGCGCGTGATGGACCAGTTCACCAACTGAAGGACAGATCAGGATGCACACACAGAAGGCCGGGGCCCGCGCCGCAGAACGCGGGAGGGTGCTCGTCACCGGCGGTACCGGTTTCGTCGGCAGCCACTCGATCGCCCGGCTGGCAGGCGAGGGCTACCGGATCCGAGCGACCGTCCGGGATCCCGGACAGGAGGCCCAGATCCTCGCCGCGCTCCGGCAGGCCGGGATCGACCCCGCGGACCGGCTGGAGTTCGCCGTCGCCGACCTCGGGGCCGACGACGGCTGGACGGAGGCCATGGACGGTGTCCGTCACGTACTGCACCACGCGTCGCCCTTCCCCACCACTCCGCCGAAGACGGAGGACGAAGTCGTCCTCCCTGCCCGTGACGGAGCGCTGCGGGTCCTCTCCGCGGCCCGGAAGGCCGGCGTGCCACGGGTGGTGATGACGTCGTCCTACGCCGCGGTCGGATACACGGTGAAGCCCGACGACCACTACTCGGAGGCGGACTGGACCGACCCGGACACCGAGGGCCTGCCCGCGTACCACAAGTCGAAGGTGCTCGCCGAGCGCGCGGCCTGGGACTACGTCCACACCCACGGGGACATCGAGTTGACGGTCGTCAACCCCACCGGCATCTTCGGTCCCCCACTGGACGACCGGCCCTCGGGCTCCGTCGGCCTGGTCCGGAACATGCTGACCGGGCGCATGCCGGTGGTGCCGGTCATGTACTTCGGCGTCGTCGACGTCCGGGACGTGGTGGACCTGCACCTGCGCGCCATGCTGCGCCCGAAGGCGGCCGGGGAGCGTTTCATCGCCGTCGGCGGACCGTCGGTCAGTCTCTTCGGCATGGCACAGGTCCTGCGCGAGCACTTCCCCGCAGCGGCCGCTCTCCTGCCCTCCGAGGAGCTGACCATCGAGCAGGTGCGCGAGGCCGCGAAGACGCAGCCGGCCCTGCGCGACGCAGCGGCCCTGCGGGGCCGGATCCCCGTCATCAGCAACGAGAAGGCCCGTTCGGTGCTGGGCTGGAAACCCCGGGACGTCGTCGAGACGATCGTGGCGACCGCGGACGGCCTGATCCGACTCGGACTGACCCTGCCGGACGCCGGCTGAGCACAGGTGTGCCCCTGATCACAGGCGGAGGTGTCACGTTGCGGGGGTGCCAGGCCGTCCTCGTCTCGTACACGTCCAGAGGACAGGAGCAGTCATGAAGATCGCGGTCGTCGGGGGCACCGGGCTGGCCGGGCGGTTCGTGGTGGAGGCACTGAGAACTCGCGGACACACGCCCGTGGTGCTCTCACGCGGACAGGGCGTCGACCTGCTGACCGGCTCCGGGCTGGACGCCGCGCTGGCCGGGGCCGGGGCGGTGGTCGACGTCAGCAATGTGATCACCACCCGCAAGTCGGTGTCCGTGGGCTTCTTCGACACGGCGGGGCGGCACCTGGTCGGGGCGGCCGAGCGTGCCGGGGTACGGCACCTCGTGACGCTGTCGATCGTGGGGGTCGACCGGGTCAGGAACCCGTACTACGCGGGCAAGCTGCGGCAGGAGGAGATCGTCCGGAGCGGATCGGTGCCCTGGACGGTACTGCGGGCGACGCAGTTCCACGAGTTCGCGGGTCAGCTGCTCAGCGGCGTGCCCGGGCCGGTCGCGGTCGTACCGGCGGCACGGGTGCAGCCCATCGCCGCACGGGAAGTGGCCGAAGCCCTCGCCGACATCGCCTCCGGAGGGCCACGGGCGATGGCTGCCGAACTCGCCGGGCCCCGGGTGGAGTCGCTGGTCGACATGGCCCGGCGCCTCATCGCCGCGGGCGGCGCGCGCCGGCGCCCGGTCCTGCCCCTGTACGTTCCCGGCGGGATGAGCAGTGGCGGCCTGCTTCCGGCCGGCACCGGCCCCCGTGGCACCCGGAGGTTCGCCGACTGGCTGAGCGAGAGCACCGCGTAAGACCGGCCACCTGCCGTCTCAGCAGCGCGGATCACTTTCACCATCGGACACTTCGGCGGAGCCCGGAACACGATCAAGGGCCCCACCTCACGTGGTGAGGTGGGGCCCTTTGACCCGCGACTGCGAAGCAGAGCTTCCGTCGGGACGACAGGATTTGAACCTGCGACCCCTTGACCCCCAGTCAAGTGCGCTACCAAGCTGCGCCACGTCCCGCCGCGGTCTCACGCGGAGCGTTCCGCGTGATCACGCAGGTCAACCCTACCGCACCTGAGCGGGTGCCCGTGTCGGCCCCGGGACGGCGTCCGGGACGGACGGGCGGCCGGTGCGGCGGACCGGGACGAGGAGGGCGGCGCCGGTCGCGGCCAGGCAGAGGAGGGCGAGCAGGGCCCAGCCGTGGGTGTAGCCGGAGGCGTACGGCAGGCCCGAGGGCTGGAGCCGGCCGGTGACCAGGACGCTGGTCAGCGCGGCACCGATCGAGCCGCCGATGGTGCGGATGTTGGCGTTCATGCCGGTCGCGGCGCCGGTCTGCTCGGCCGGCACGCTGCCCACGATGAGGTTGGCCATCGCGGCGAAGGCGAGGCCGATGCCGAGACCGAACAGGCCCGAGACGACGGCCACCTGCCACTGCTCGTCATGCCACAGGGTGAGGAAGCCGCAGGCCAGCGCGCCGAGTGCGGCGCCCGTGGTGAGCAGCGCCTTGGCACCGACGCGGGGCTCCAGGCGGCCCGAGAGCATGCCGGAGAGGAACATCGCGACGAGCATCGGCAGCATGAGCAGACCGGACGCGGTGACGCTGGCGCCGAAGCCGTAACCGGCCGCGGACGGCGTCTGGACGAAGCCCGGCAGGAAGGACCAGATCGAGTACATGCCGGCGCCGAACAGCAGCGCGGCCGTGTTGGTCGTCCACACCGCGGGCAGCCGCAGCACCCGCAGATCGATGAGCGGGCTGCGGGAGCGGGCCTCGGTCGCCAGCCACACGCCGAACAGGACGACGGCGGCGGCGAACAAACCGAGCACCTTCGCCGAGCCCCAGCCCCACCGCCCGGCCTGGCTCAACGGCAGCAACAGGGCCACCAGCCAGCCGGAGAGCAGCACGGCTCCGCTCCAACTGACCTTGCCCTCCGCCCGCTTGGGCGACTCGGGGACGTAGCGCGCCGCGATCAGCACCGTCGCGGCGACGATCGCCACCGGGATCCAGAACAGCCAGCGGTAGTCGAGCGCGGACACGATCGGACCGGCGGCCACGATGCCGACCCCGCCGCCGGCGGCGATCACGGCGGACAGGTTGCTGATGCTGCCGCTGACCTCACCGGGGGCGAACTCGTCCCGGATGATGCCGAAGGAGAGCGGGAACAGGGCGCCACCGACGCCCTGGACGACCCGGGCGACGATGAGGACGCCGATGTTCGGGGCCAGCGCGGCGACGAGACAGCCCGCGAGGACGGCCAGCAGGACGGCGACGAGGGTCCGCTTCTTGCCGACGAGGTCGCCGACCCGGCCGAGGATCGGGGTGAACACCGAGGCGGACAGCAGATAGGCCGTCATCACCCAGGTGGCGGTGGACTGTGAGGTGTGCAGGGCGTGCTGGACGGTCGGCAGGGCCGGCGCGATCAGCGACTGGAGCATGGAGAACACGCCGGCACCGGTCGCGAGGACCGTGAAGGTGAGGCGGGTGGACGCGCGGGGCATGAAGAAGCCTCTCCGAAATCAGGGACGCGGAGGGAGAACAGGGACGTGGAAGGTGGGTACCGAGTGAGCCGGGCACCGGGGGCGCGGTCGTAGGGGCCGCGCCACGGGTGTGCCCGGAGCCGGCCCCGCGGGCCGCGTCCGGCCACGGCGGAGCCGACCCCGCACTGTTAAAGTGGAGGTACGCCTCCACTGTAGCGGAGGTGGACCTCCGGTTCCAGTCGATTCCCTCCCCGGGAGGCAGCAGTGACGGCCACGCCGTTCCCCGTCAGCGAGATCGTGGCGGCCCGCCGGCCGCACCGTAAGGACGCCGCCCGCAACTACGACGCCCTGATCAGCGCCGCCCGCGAGGCGTTCGCGGAGCACGGCGCCGACGCCTCCCTGGAGGACATCGCCCGCCGCGCGGGCGTCGG
Source organism: Streptomyces sp. NPDC004658 (assembly GCF_040609555.1). Lineage (NCBI taxonomy): Bacteria > Bacillati > Actinomycetota > Actinomycetes > Kitasatosporales > Streptomycetaceae > Streptomyces > Streptomyces sp. NPDC004658. Next base: position 2,000 of record NZ_JBEXKG010000257.1, on the reverse strand, counting down.
CATCGGCACCCTGTACCGGAACTTCCCGACCCGCCGCGACCTCTTCGAGAGCGTCTACGCCGACGAGGTCAACGCCCTGTGCCGGGCGGCCGTCGAGCTCGCGGACCGGGAACCGTGGGAGGCGCTGACGGCCTGGCTGAACCGCTTCGCCGGGTACATGGTCACCAAGCGCGCCGTCCGCGAGGCCCTCGACGGCGAGTCGGACATCTTCCAGTCCTGCCGCGACTCCATGTTCGAGGCCGGCGGCCCCCTGCTGGAGCGCGCGCAGCGGGCCGGCGTCGCCCGGACGGACATGGACTTCGGTGATCTGGTGCGGATGGTCGCCGGGATCACCGCGACGGCGTTCGAGGACGACGCCCAGCGCGACCGGGTCCTCGCCATCGCCCTGGACGGCGTCCGCACGGCCCGCTGATCACAACGTCTCCCCTCGCTGCCCGCCCCCTACTTGATGATCGCGTTGGCCACCACCACCACGACCCCCAGCAGCGCGTCCCCCGTCCCCATGAGGACGGCGGTCGGCCAGCGGCGCCCGGACCAGCGGGCGGTGACGAGGCCGATGCCGAAGAGGATCACGGTGTTGAGGACGAACGCCACGTACTCGACGCCCTTCGCGGGCCACCACCGCCAGTGCGCGCCCGCGAGCAGGAAGACCGTGGGCAGCACGGCCGTGACCAGCGGCCACTCGTTGCGCACGGCGAGCAGGACGTCCCATCGGCCGTGCGGAGCGCGCTCGGCGATGTAGTGGGCGTAGCCGTGGGCGAGGGCGGAGGCGCACGCGGTCACCAGCACCCAGGCCGCGTCATAGCCGCGGACGTCGGCCGACGTGTGCCCGTACTGGGTGAGCGCCGCGACCATCGAGCTGGCGAGGACGGCTCCGTACACCCCGCCGAACAGGACCGTCTCCCGCGTGTCGTGCTGCCGGGGCGGCGCCGGGCGGGCCGCCGTGGAGTCAGCCATGCCCCCACGATCACCCTGCCCCGGCGCCCCCGCCAGCCGGCGCGGCCCCCGACGAAGTGTCCTGCGACCAGGCCCGATGCCCCACACCCTGTCCACGGCGGTACGGCTCGCGCGGCGACTACGGTCGGCCGCATGACGCACAGCTTCGCGCTCCACATCCCCGACGCCGCCCTCGCACCCGAGCCCCTGGACCCGGAGCAGATCGTCTCCGGGACGCCCGAGGTGACCGGGAAGGTGGTCTGGGAGTCGGCGGACGGCCGGCAGCTCCGCGGGATCTGGCAGATCACCCCGGGCGTGGTCACGGACACGGAGGCGGACGAGCTGTTCGTGGTGATCAGCGGCTCGGCCACCATCGCGATCGAGGGCGGGCCGACGCTGACGGTGGGGCCCGGCGACATGGCGGTGCTCCGCGCGGGCGACCGCACGACGTGGACCGTGCACGAGACGCTGCGCAAGGCCTACGCGATCACCCTGTGAGGCCGCCCTCTGACGGCGGTGGCCCCGGTGAGGGCCGTGGCACCCGGTGAGAGCCGTCCCGCCCACGAGGCTCCCATGCGACCCACCCCCAGCGCGGCCCCGTCACCCCGCGAGGCCCTCCCCAGGCGCCCCCGTCGTCCCCCGGATCTCCAGCGTCGGGGCGGCCAGCCGCACCCGCCCCTCGCCGCCCGGCCGCTCGAAGCGGTCCAGAAGGCAGCGGGCGGCGCGGCGGCCCACCTCGTGCGGGGCGGTGTCGACGGTGGTCAGCCACAGGTGCCGCAGCCGGGAGATGCCGGTGTTGTCGTACCCGGTCACCGACAGGTCGCCCGGCACCCGCAGCCCCAGTTCACCGGCCGCCGACAGCGTGCCCACCGCGGCCATGTCGTTGACGGCGACGAGCGCCGTGGGCCGCTCGGGGCGGCTGAGCAGGCGGACGGTTCCGCGGTAGCCGCCCTCCTCGGTCAGGTCGCCGGGCTCGACGAGCGGTTCGGCGCCGCGGGCCCGCATCGCCGCCTCGAAGCCCCGCCGGCGCAGCGCGCCGACGGCGCCGTGGCCGGCGAGGTGGG